>DOVL01000090.1 GCA_003520105.1 Lachnospiraceae bacterium
GGAAGAGTAACATCTATGGTTTCTCTCTTCATCTTAGCCTGAAGAAGGGTTCTGTTCATCTCCTTCTTCTTCTCCTCGAGCTTTGCTTCGAGAAGTGCTCTTACTTCATTTACCTTCTGACCAACCTTAGGTCTCTCCTCTGCAGGAAGGTCCTTCATACTCTTAAGTATCTCAGTAAGTCTACCCTTCTTTCCCAGGAAACCAACTTTGATCTCGTCGAGTTTTTCAGGTGAATCCGATTCCTCGATAAGTTTCACTGCTTCATCTCTAATACTTCCAAGTTCCAAGCTCATCTTTTTTCCTCCTATATGATAATGAACTATTGTTTACTGTTTCCATTCATGCAGACGTACAAACGACTGTTATCTTGATCACAATGTTTCACATCAGCATGTGTTTTAGAACGCAAAACGTCCCGGAAAGCCCATAAGACTCTCCGGGACGGAAAATACAATTCTTCCGCGGTACCACCCGCATTCCGATCAGCCATCCAGTTTACATAATACACAATGAGCAATCCTGCCCTTCTTACACTGTCCGGTTAACCGACTCTCAAATATGCTTAACGCGCATCAACGTTATTTCCTACTCATACCAATCACATCAGCCATTTACAGTAAAACAACGGATGTTATACGTTTTCAGAAATACAGCTCCGGTGTGAATATAAAAACTGCCTTTTCATAACAAAGCTTCCAGCCGATGACTTCGCCTCTCTTGATGCAGTACAGCTTCTTTGTGCACCTTCTTTGCTTTTATCCTATAAAATATACATTTCTATCGTGTATATCATCGTTAAGAATAATAGCACACATCACGGTTTTGTCAAGCAAATCTTATATTCTGCACTATGTCTGCGCCTCGTATGCTTCAGCAACCTGATCCTCATCTTCAAGTTCTACATAATCCTTCATAATCAATCCTACTGAAATACTATTTATATATTCATCAATAAACACAGGTTTACAAATCGTATATATTATATCGCGCAAGTGATAACAAAAGCGCAACGAACTGGAAAAAAAAATAAAAAAATGATATAATATTCCTATATATTTGGGGAGAAGGAGGGGTTTTATGATTTGTAAGATTTGTGGTAGTGAAATTGATCCTAATAACCTATTGGAAGGGCAATACTGTCCTAGCTGCGGATGCATAATTACTCCGGAGCAGATGGCTTCCGAACAGCCGACTGAACAGTACCAACAGCCTGCTGAGCAGTATCAGCAGCCAACTGAGCAGTACCAGCAAACTGTTGAGCAATATCAGCAACCGGCTGAAGAGTTCCAACAGCAACAGGCTGAACAATATCAGCAATATCAGCAGCCAACCGAGCAGTATCAGCAACCAGCTGAGCAGTTCCAGCAGAATGAACCGGCAGTTGAGCAGCCGGCAGCTGACAATACCGCTGCAGGCAAAGCTCCGGTAAGTAAACCTTCCGGCAGTTCAGGATCCGGCGGTGGCTCAGGCAAGAAAAAAGGTCTGATCATTGCTATCATCTCTGCGGTCGTAGTTATTGCAGGAGTTGTAACTGTTCTTCTTCTGACAAACAAAAAGGATAAGAAAAAGGACAATAAAGAGCAGGCTCAGGTTTCAACCGAAGCAACAACCGACGAAAACGGTAACACATCAACCGAAGTAGCTTCCGGAGATACCGAAACTCCGACTACAGAAGATCAGAGTACAGAAGCTCCTACAACCGAAGTAGCTCAGGTCGAAACAGATCCTGATATCTGGAATGACCACTCTGTATTTAACATGACATTCCCGGCTCCACCGGAAGATTATAAATATTCCAGCATGAGTGTCGTCATTGACAAGGATGGAATTCAGCATGATAAGCAGGTTGAGTACAGAACCGGCAGCGGAAATGCTCTCTCTTACTATGTTATTTTTGGTTATAAGCTGGCTGATCTCGGAATCGATCTGGCAGGTCTCGAGAAGGTCGATCAGGCCGGTCATACATTTTATATTTACCAGGAATATGATGATTATTATGCGCTTACAGAAGATGGCGACTTAATCTATGTTATACTTTATGAGCCACTTATAAAGGGTGACGATGCTCCGTTCAGAAATGCCCTTAGTCAGGTAGCCTTTACCGAAGGTGCAGAGAATCCTAAATACAGCACAACTCTGTATGATCTCACATACTCTATTCCTGACGGTCTTCCATTCTGCGGTTATACTATCAGTATTTCCGCTGATAAGGAGACAAATAAAGTTACAGAGAAATCCCTTACACTTATCTTCGGTAAGGATACAACATCATATGATTACAGCATCATAATGAACGCTTATTTCGATTCAACCATCGATTTCCAGGCCGGTGATCTGTCAGAATATGAGATCAAGACTATCGGTGACAATACATTTAATGCAAAGCTTCCGGATGATGATGAAACATACAATTCATCAACCTACTTTACACAGCACGGAAATGATGTTTACAGGATCAGAGATAATGGTAAGCAGTCAAGCTGGCTCTACGAGAGATCTGATGAATCAGCAGCTGCATTTGACAAATTTATCGAAACAGTAGGCTTCAGCACCGGAAACGGTACAGCTGCAGATATTCCTGAAAAGGTTAAACCGGTTGTCAGTGTTCCTGAGAATCCTATTTTCTATGAGGATGATCAGATCAAACTCGAGATAACCCAGACAACCTACAGACCACCTGAAGCAAAGCAGGCATACTACGAATATACATACGAAATGAACTACAAGGTAACAAACAAGACCGATAAAGTCATCTCACGTGTAGACGTATATGATGTAGTTATCAACCACTTCTGTTTCTCTTCAAACAACGATCTTGTGTATTATGGAAATGTATACCAGATAGATCCGGGACAGTCCATCGAAGGAACACTTGAATGGAATGACGGAGAAGGTGGTTATCTGACAGACGGTCAGGTTATCCAGGCTATGGTTTATTACAAGTTCGAAGGTGAATCAACCTACACCCAGAACAAAGTTACCTACTATCCACACGGTGATAATGCAGATAAGAACGATACTCCTGATATGAGTGACAAGACTCCTGCCTTTGATAAGGACGGTCTTAAGATCTACATCACCAGAGAAGATATCGGCTATACAGGCAGTTCAACACAGGTTACTTTTGAAGGATATATAATCAACGAAAGTGACAAGATACTTGTCTTCAGAAATCCAGATGGCACTGTAGCAACTCTTACGGCAGGTGAAAACCGTACGATCACAAATTTCAGCTGCTACGGCGATGTACATCCGGGATGCGTATCAACCTTCCATATGACTGTAAGCATCGATGGCGATGATGTCTCAGCTGACTACGCTGACGGAATGTCGCTTGAGATTCCTTATGAGATCAAATACATTGATGAAACAACAGAAAACGGAGAATATAAGGATCTTTCGAATGGAACGTTCGCGTATACATCAGGACCTTTGGAATGATAACAAACCATGCTTTGTTCTTGATCTGCTTCGCAAATCACTAACAAACCATGCTCGGTTCTTGATGTGTAACACATCTTTATAACAAACCATGCTTTGTTCTTGATGTTACACATCAAGAACCGGCGCCATAGGCGCCGTATAACACAACAAAAAAGAGAGGATTTGAATGCAAGCATTCATCCTCTCTTTTTTGTTGTGTTGCATGGTTTGTTATAATTGCTTCATTCCGGAGACTCCATAAGCACATCTACATCGTTTCGGCCGTATTCATACATCTTCTCGATGATCTCATCACGAACATTATCCGGAGCGTTGAAAACGATTATCTCCAGGAACTTGTCAACGTAGCTGCACCATTTATCATAGATAAGCATAAGATCATTCTCTGATGGCTGCTTAGTTGCAGTTGTGATATCGAATTCGATATGCTCCTTGGTATTAACGATCTGGCGGAAATTCATCGACTTGAAGCGTACACCGTAGGCGATATACTGTATTTCCTCTGTTCTTACAAATGCACAGTCATACATCTCAACTATAAGCGGCATAACGGCATCTTCAGCATTATTGAAATAGTGACAGTAGAAATACATATCTTCCTTCTTCGTAAGGTTTTCAATATCCTGGTTGTTATACCAGTAGCAGCTTCCCTTCTTGAAGTGAGGTTCAAGGTCACCGAACTTCTTGATGAACTCCTGCTCCTTCTTCTTGATCTTTCTCTTTTTCTTCTTAGGTACCGGATTCTCCTCAAGGAAATCCTTAACCTGATTCATATCACTGATTCCGGCTGATTCGTTGGTTGTATTTACCGTATCAACCGCATTTACTGTTGAAATATTTACTGCATTTACCGGATTAACAGGGATTGTCTGGCTTGTTTCCGGAAGAGGATGGATATGCTCCTCAACAACCTCCGTCTGGTTGCCAAATGCACTGTCATCTCCGAAAGCGCTGTCTCCAAATGCGCTGTCACCGAAAGCACTATCGCTGAATGCACTGTCTGAAGTCTCTGCAACAGCCTCTGAAACAGCTTCCTCAACCTTATCAAGGTTCACTGTCTTGGTCTGAACCACCTCATCTGCCTCAGCCTTTGGAAGAATCACATCATCTGCAGGTGGATTAACATTCGTTCCTACAAGTGGAGCAGCTTCAGTCACTCCCGCATCTGCCTTTCTTGCAGCCTTACGTGCTTCATACTCTGCTTTCTTCTCCTCATCAGCCTTTGCAACCGTTGCAGCAAGCTTATCAGCTACACTCTTCGGTGCAAATGCACTGTCAGCAAACTCTGAATCTATAAGTGCTTCCTGAGCATCTCTTACTTCATCAACAACATCGTCCATAACGAGTGTATCTTCATTTTCATACTCCGGGGAAGCTTTTCTGACTTCCTTCTGAAGCTCGGTGATATCATCTGTAGGATTGCTGTATTCATCCTCATCATAAATATCATCATCGGACTCATCGCCATAATCAGGAGTACTCTCCTCCGGCTCAGCCTCTGCCTCTGCTTCGGTCACAGCACTTGCTGTTTCCTGAGTTATCTCTTCTTCGTCACTGTCTTCTTCGGAAGCTTCACTATCTTCTTCGTATTCTTCATCTTCCTGTCCATCCCCCTCATCGGACAAGGCCTTTTTTACACTTTCTCCAACATCGGACTTATCATCCTCATCATTATCTTTGCCCCCTTTAAGGACTTTGACCGTTACGATTATCAGTACGATCATAAGGAGCACGAGAATAGCCGCAAATATAATGGTTATCTTCGTTATATCGTTCATTAAAAGCATCAGAAAAATACCTTCCCTTTCACTGATATTTACCTAGTGAAACATTATACTACACCGGGATGGCTTTTTCAATCGGTTTTAGTGATAACAATCTTTCAGAATGTTATTCTTCGCAAACTCAGCCAGCAGTTCATCATGGCTTCTAAAGAGGATTCCCTTCATTCCCAGCTTCTCAGCCGCATCAATGTTGATCTGCCTGTCATCTATAAATACGCTTTCAGTAAGATCTATTCCGAAGCGTTCGGTAAGCAGTCTGTATATCCTCTCGTCCGGCTTGACCATTCTCTCGTAGGCCGAGATAATATATCCGTCCGCAACCGGAAGGAATTTGAAATCCTTCCAGTGCAGATCAGACAGATCCTTTGGATAATTCGAAAGGATATAGACTCCGTAACCGCTATCTTTGAGTCTCTGCAGGAGGGGCTTGGAGTAATCGTATTCCTTAACGATGCCCTTTATATTTTCGACAAAAAGATCGACCTCCCGGTCACACGGACGGTACATCTCACGCAGTCTTTCCTTGAATTTCACTCTTGCTTCATCAAGCAGAAGGTCGCCCATATCCATATCGTTCCAGAGCTGTGATAATACGATATCGCTTTCAAACCTCTTACAGACTTCCTCAGGGAAACCAAGCTTTCTCATATATTCCATGTAGCAGAAATCAACCAGAACTCCGCCAACATCGAAGACTATATTTTTGATCATTTTTCTCACCTTTAAACCATGTAGCATTAATCTCAATAACGTTTGCCAACGAAAAACATCCGCAACAATCTACGCAAACGATTGCTCTATCAACATTTAAAATTCTAACATAGAATACACCAATATAGAAGTTAAGATATATTAAAT
>DOVL01000196.1 GCA_003520105.1 Lachnospiraceae bacterium
ATTGCCACAAGATTACGCGAGCTCGCAGAGGCAGAGGAGCAGCTTCGTCGCATCAACGATCATATTGAGCAGGTGCTTTACTATGCAAGAAGCGAAAATACCGAGAAGGATTACGTGATCAGAGAGACGAAGCTCGGAAGGACGGTAGCCTCGGTTCTTCAGGCCAACAGAAGCTTTATCCAGGAGAAGGGAGTAACCTTGAAGGTGCATGACCTGGACAGAACAGTTGTGACTGACAGCAAATGGCTGGAATTTATTATCAGCCAATTCCTGAGTAACAGTCTCAGATATACTTCGGCTGAGAAGGAGCCGCTTATTGAGATTTATTCTGAAGAGAAGAACGGGGACACGATTCTTCACTTCAGAGATAACGGTACAGGTATACCGAGTGAGGAGCTTGGACGTATCTGGGACAAGACCTTCACCGGAACCAACGGAAGACTCGACGGTAAGCAGTCGGAAGGGCACTTCGGCTCGACCGGTATGGGACTTTACATCGTGAAAAAACTCTGCAGCAAGCTGGGGCACAGGGCTGCCGCAGAATCGGAATATGGTGAGTTTACCGATATGATGATAGTTTTCGGGAAGAATGATGTTTATAAAATATGATACAGAAACAGTAAAATAGTTAATTGTTCTTCTGATCGTACAGAAAAACAGGTGAGTATCTGCATTATTAATTGTCGGTAAACATGATTATTAATAACAAATAATAAACATTACAAAATTGTAATGTTAAGTAATATTGAAAAAACGACCGGGAGACGAATCTGGTGTAGATTATGCATATAGCAAATAAAACGCAGTGAAAATGAGCTGCAGAAATGATTGATCAACAAGAAAGATGATCATCGGGCTCAGACTGCACCAGACGAGGGAGGTCCAGAAATGGAACATGTATTAAGTATCAAAAATGTTGAAAAATATTACGGAAGCAAGTCAAGTCTGACCAAGGCACTTGACGGCATCTCATTTAATGTTGACAGAGGCGAGTTTGTTGCAATAATGGGTGCTTCGGGAAGCGGTAAGACGACACTTCTTAACTGTATTTCCACTATAGACAGAGTTACGGCCGGAGAGATCTATCTCGAGGATACAAATGTCACCCTTCTTAAGGGCAAGGAACTGAACCGTTTCAGAAGAGATAAGCTTGGCTTTATCTTCCAGGATTTTAATCTTCTTGATACTCTGACGGGTTATGAAAATATAGCAATCGCGCTTTCAATCAAGGGAGTGCCGGTTGCGGAAATAGATAAAAAGGTTAAGGAAGTTGCGGAGGAGCTTGGTGTAAGCGATGTTCTTGCAAAATACCCTTATCAGATGTCGGGTGGACAGAAGCAGAGGATCGCTTCCGCAAGAGCTATCATTACCGAGCCAAGTCTCATACTTGCCGATGAGCCGACAGGAGCTCTTGATTCGAAGTCATCAAAGCTGCTGCTCGAAAGGATCAGAAACCTTAACGAGACAATGAATGCAACCATAATGATGGTTACGCACGATTCATTTACGGCAAGCTATTCCAAGAGAGTGCTCTTCATCAAGGACGGTAAGCTTTTCAACGAGATCATTCGTGGAAATGACAGCAGAAAGCAGTTCTTCGACAAGATCATTGACGTTGTTACCCTGTTAGGAGGTGACATCAGCGATGCTCTGTAGGATGGCTATAAAAAATATCAAAAAAAGCGTTCGTGATTATGCGATATATTTCTTCACACTTGTAATAGGTGTATCAGTCTTCTATGTATTCAATGCGATAGAAGATCAGGCTTCATATATGGTTGTTTCCAAGGATACAAGGGAAATGGCCAGGATACTCGGAACCGTTCTTTCAGGTCTCAGTGTTTTTGTTGCGATAGTTCTGGGACTTCTCGTGGTTTTCGCCAGCAGATTCCTGATGAAGAGACGAAATAAAGAGTTTGCGACCTACCTTCTGCTTGGAATGAGCAAGGGCAGCATCGCCGGAATAATGTTTTTTGAGACAGTGATAATCGGTCTCATCTCACTTGTTTTCGGACTCCTCATCGGCACAGGTCTGTCACAGCTGATGAGTGCGCTTGTTGCAAATCTTTTTGAGGCAGATATGACAAGCTTCCGATTCGTTGTTTCATCGGGTGCGATCGTTAAGACCATTATCAATTTTGCCGTGATCTATATCATAGTTATCATATTTGATACATTTATGGTTGGTAAGACAAATCTTATCAATCTTATGCAGTCGGCTAAGAAGAGCGAAAAGGTCAGACTCAAGAATCCTGCGCTCTGCGTGATAATCTTTGTAGCAGCTGCTACAGTTCTTGGATTTGCATATCATATCGTATTAAATCTTGATCTGGGCCTTTCGGGCAGAGATGCATTATTCAAGTTCAGCGGAGCCATAGTTCTCGGTGCAGTCTCAACCTTCTTCATTTTCTGGTCCGTTTCAGGCCTCCTGCTCAGGATACTTATGTCCTTCAAGAAGAGGTATTTCAGAAGGCTCAACTGTTTTACTATGAGGCAGCTCAGCAGCTCTGTAAATACCATGGTTGTATCTATGACTATTATCTGTCTCCTGCTGTTTTTCACGATCTGCGGGCTTTCGGCTGCATTTTCACTCAGAAATTCGATCAACAGTACTATCAGAGAAAATGCAAATGTGGACTGGGCGCAGGCTATCTATGTTGACGAAGGCCTGATCGATGCGATGGACGGATCAACAGGCAGAGTCTATTTTATCGATGAGCATGGTAATGTTGATGAGATGTATCTGGACACCACCGCCTTTGAAGGAAAAACACCTTATGAGATATGGCAGCAGGCAGAAGATTTTTCGGATGAGAGCATGCGCTTTGTTACGGAATATGTTAAGAAAGCCAATAACAGAGATTTCTTTGAAAAATATGGTCAGGAATACATGGACTGCCTCAGTGAATACGCTATAGTATCGGTATATTATGCACCGGGACTTACACCAAAGGAAGTTATGGGCCCGGGCTATGATAAGCTGATACAGGATAATCCGGGAGCAGATATCTCGGCAGATTACGAAATTGATCATGAAAGAATAGTTAAGGTTTCCGAGTATAACCGTATGGCAAAGCTCAGAAACTACCCGACTGTTGATCTCTCAGAGGATGAATATGCCGTAGTTGCCAATTACAGGCAAATAATCGGTTACAGAAATATAGGTCTCAGAAGCGGTCGCAGTATTGAGGTTTATGGAAAGACTCTTAAGCCAAAATATAATAAGTGCGTTAAGGGCGGCATGAATATGAGTAGCTCATCAGAGGACGGCGGCTTTATCGTTGTTCCGGATTCGGTGATCGAAGCTGCCGGAGACAAGGCTATGCTTTGCAGGAAGGCACTTTACGGAAATTATAACCTTTCCGGCATGACCAAGGCTGAGATGGACGAGAAGATCACGGATATCGTAAACGGATATAGGCCGGATCATAATGATTCTGATTATATGAATATTGAAAACGGACACTTCTCGGCTACAAGGACGGAGATAGTTGAGAACTCTATTGGTTTTACGGCTATTTCGACTTTCCTCTTCCTTTATCTTGGAATAATCTTCCTCATCACCAGTGCCGTAATACTCGCACTTAAGGCACTTTCGGACAGTGCGGACAGCATTGAGAGATATGAGATGCTCAGAAAGATCGGTGTGGACGAGAAGGATATCAGAGGTTCATTATTCCGTCAGCAGGGGA
>DOVL01000052.1 GCA_003520105.1 Lachnospiraceae bacterium
GCAAATGAAGATATGAAGCAGCGAGGTCCGGGAGATTTCTTCGGTATCAGACAGAGCGGTGACCTTCTGTTCAAGGTTGCGGATATCTACAACCATGCGGATATACTTAAGAAGGCTCAGGATGCGGTTTTAAAATACGGTGATGAACTTGCTGCTGATAAGAACCATGAGAAGATCATAACTACACTTTAGAGTGGTTAGTAATTATAGATGATGATACGAGAAATGATATATTAATTTAATGAAACAACGGAGGAAGAGATGTCTACAGAAGAATCAAAGACAACTGATGAAAACAAAGAAGCAGGAAAGAATGGAAATCAGGAATCTGCTTCAGGAAAGAATGATCAGGAAAACAATAAGAATAACGGTGGCAAGGGCGTATCCAAAGGAGTATTTATCGCCATAGCTGTTCTTGCACTGGCTGTAATCGGTCTGCTCGCTTTTATTATCGGCGACAAGACCAAGAAGAAGGATTCGGATAATTCTGATGTTAAGACTGAGGCTTCGTCTGAAACCGTAACTACGGAAGCCGGAAGTACAGAAAAGGATAGTACCGAAACAACTGATGATAAGACAGAGAAGTCTGAGGATAAGACCACAGAGAAAGCTACCGAGAAAACGGATGACTCTAAGAATAATCCGCTTCTTTCATCTAAGTCTCCGATCTACATCAAACTTGATAATGCAAACTATTGGGGTGACGGCAAAAACTATACATGCCAGTACAATGTAAATGTCGTGAATAATTCGGGTGAGGCTGTAGAAGGCTGGGAAATAACCTTTGAAGGTTTCCCAGATGATGCTAAGCTTGGTGGTAACTGGAATGGTACATACGAACTTAAAGATGGCAAGCTCACTGTAAAGGCTCCCATTACTCATAATATTAAGATTGAAGATAAGAATGAGATTAATTTCGGATTCCAGGTTATATTTACCTCTGAAGCAGATGCCAAGAAGGCTACAAAGGATGTTAAGCTCTTTATAGGTGGTAAGGAGTACAATCCGGCGTCAGATGATACAACCGAGGACAGTACCAAGGAGGATAAAACAACTGAAGCTCCTACAGCTGATGAGGATGGCAAAAATACAGTTCAGACTGAAGATAAAACAACTGAAGATGCCGGCAAGGATGACAAGACAGAAGGAACACCTCTTGAAGTTCATGGCAAGCTTAAGGTTGAAGGCGTTGATATAGTTGATAAGAACGGCAAGAAATTCCAGCTTAAGGGCGTAAGTACACATGGCCTTGCATGGTTCCCTGACTATGTAAATAAAGATGCTTTTAAGAGCATCAGAGATGACTGGGGAGCAAATCTTATCAGACTTGCTATGTATACAGCTGAAAACGGCGGATATTGCGAAGGTGGAAACAAGGATAAGTTAAAAGAACTTGTTAAAAATGGCGTGGATTATGCAACCGAGCTTGGAATGTATGTAATCATCGACTGGCATATCCTTCATGATCTTACTCCTATGAAATATAAGGGTGAGGCAATCGCTTTCTTCGAAGAAATGTCTGCACTTTACAAAGATTACGACAATGTACTCTTCGAGATCTGTAATGAGCCGAATGGCGGTACAAGCTGGTCAGAGGTTAAGGAATATGCCGAGGAGGTTATTCCTGTAATAAGAAAGAATTGCCCTGACGCGATTATCATCGTAGGTACACCGAACTGGTCACAGGATGCGGATGCAGCTTCAAACGATCAGATCGAGGGCTATGATAATATTATGTATGCAGTGCATTTCTATGCAGCAACACATAAGGATGATATAAGAAATAAGGTTAAGACCGCAAGAGCAAACGGCGCACCTGTATTTATCAGTGAGTTCAGTATCTGCGATGCTTCAGGAAACGGTGCGATAGATTATGATTCGGCAGAAGAATGGATGAAGCTTCTGAATGATAATAACATCTCATATGCTGCATGGAATCTCAGTAACAAGAACGAATCGTCATCACTTATAAGCTCAGGATGTAATAAAACCTCGGGATGGAGTGAGGATGAAATGTCCGAAACAGGAACCTGGCTGAGAGAACAGCTTAATAAATAATATTAAGTTGATATTAATGATATACGCCTAACGGTTGACAACTTGTTAAAAAAGTATTACAAATATAAATGGCGTTTTTATAGATGAACGAGGTATTATTATGCGTGTTATAGCAGGTACAAGAAGAAGTCTTCCTTTAAAGAGTGTTGAAGGCCTCGAAACAAGACCGACAACCGACCGTATCAAGGAAACACTTTTCAATATTCTGATGCCTGATCTGCCGGGCGCAAAATTCCTGGATCTTTTTGCAGGAAGCGGCGGTATTGGTATAGAGGCTCTTTCGAGAGGTGCAGATAAGGCTGTATTTGTAGATAACAGCAGAGATGCGGTTCATTGTATTACCGAGAATGTCAAGTTTACAAAATTTACTGAAGAGGCTGAGATCATCAGACTTGATGCTCTTTCATATGTAAGATCACTTCGCAGGGTTGATTTTGATATTATATTTATGGATCCACCTTATGGAAATGAGTTTGAGAAAGATATTCTTGCTGCGCTTGCCACAAAGGAATTTGTAAATCCTGACGCCCTTATAATTGTTGAGGCTTCGCTTGATACTGATTTTGGTTATGCTGATCAGCTTGGCTTTACAATTTATAAAAATAAAGAATATAAATCAAATAAGCATGTGTTTATGCAAAAAAGGATATAATTATGATAACAGCAGTTTATCCGGGCAGTTTTGATCCGGTTACGCTCGGACATCTTGATATAATAAGAAGAGGAGCACAGTGCTTTGACCGCCTTGTGATCGGCGTTCTGAATAATTCAGAGAAAAAATCACCATTGTTTACTTTGGAAGAACGTGTTATTATGTTAAAGGAAGTGACGGAGGATATGCCGAATGTCAGTGTCGAGTGCTTCGACGGGCTTCTGGTTGATTTCGTCAGAAAGAAGAATTCTAACATAATCATCCGCGGACTAAGAGCTATGGCGGATTTCAATATAGAACTCCAGATGGCGCAGACCAATCGGGCTGTTGCACCTGATATTGATACTTTATTTTTCTCAACAAGTACTCAGTATTCTGCAATCAGTTCAAGTGTTGTGAAGGAGTATGCGAGCTACGGAGTTTCAGTGAAGGATTTTGTTCCTGCGACTGTTCTAAGCAAGATAGAAGCAAAATACAAGAAAGAAGTATAAATCCAGGAGGGAAACGAAATGGAGAAAAAAGGCGTTGAAGAGATGATCAATGAGATAAGCATATTTATAGATAACTGTAAATATCAGCCACTCTCATCAAACAAGATCGTAGTGCCTAAGGATGAAATAGATAAGATGCTCAGCGAGCTTAAGCTTAAGCTCCCTAATGAGATTGAAAGATGCAAGAAGATCATGCGTAACAAGGAAGCTATCCTTGCTTCAGCAAGAACACGTTCTGATGCTATCATTTCTGAGTCAGTAAATGAGGCAAACAGACTTGTTGAGACCAATCACATCACTGAGCTTGCAAATATAAGAGCAAACGAGATCCTTGAGCAGGCTCGTAAGGATGCTCAGCAGATTCTTGATGATGCAAATGCAGAGGCATCAGAGGTAAGGCTTTCTGCTATGGAATATACCAAGAGCAGACTTGAGGAGATGAGAAATTACTTCGCACGTACTCTTGAGATTGACAGAGAGAATTATCATAACCTTATCGATAGTCTTGAAAATACAGTTTACACACTTGATTCAAACGTTAACGATATGAATGCAAGTATCAATCTTCTTACCGGCACACCAATTCCTGCGCCTGTGGTTCAGCCTGCAGCAGGAAATTATACAGGTGAAGATATTTCAGAGTTTACACAGGATGATTATGGCTATGCATCTCAGAGGCCTGTACAGCCACAGCAGCCATCTGTAGCACCTCCGCCAATCGTTCAGTCACTCTCAAATGTTGATGATGATTACGATGATGATGAGGATTATGATGACGATGAAGATTACGATGAGGATGATGATTTCCTCGATGAATAATCGTGATCGGTTGTTTGATATTTAGTTAATTAAAAGAGGATACTTTCCGGGCGGAAGGTATCCTCTTTTGATTGGAATTTAATCAGAATACAATGATATTAGATGATAATTCGTTTCGAAAGATTTCTTTATATTTGTCATACCATAGAAGATTATACAGGTCAGTCGCTTTACGGTCATATTTATAAAGTGAAGCGGAGTATTTGTTGTCTGGGTTATAATCGGAACGTTTGTTGATTAATTCTATTTTTGATCTGTTTCCAGTGTCCCTGAGTAAACCGGAAGAATCTTTTCTTAATGCAAGAATAGTGACATATGGGCAAAGTATTTCATTCTTGATGTCCTTGATCTCCAAAAGAAGATGAATAAGGACGCGGCATATTCTGGATCTTGTGATCTCTTTTGATTTCAAAGATTCGATAATATCCTCGTATGAAGCCGGAAGGGTGAGATTTCGAATCTTATTTATTAATTCCGGCGTTATATCGAGAATATCAGAATACTTATTGATTGCCTCCTCTGATGAACACTGTTTTATTTTAAGAAGCTCATAATTAAGCAGTGATTCCATATCTGTACCGTAAATAGCTTTTTTATCCTCAATCGAATAAGGCATAAATGAAGTGATCGCATCATTATTATGCAGCATTTCGCGTATCATCTTTCCTGAAGCATAATTATCTTCGGAAATACTTCCGTCATGTCCGGCGCCTTTTCGAGTAACAGCTACAGGCTTTATACTTGAATCAAGCTTTGTTAGGGCAGAGAGATACTCGATAGCGAGAATGTTATTTGGCTTTGACATGATTTCTGCGTATTCTACGCCAAGCTCCTCTGCAAGTGCAAGACTTCTTGCTTTAGGATATGAATTACCTTCTTTGAGGTAATCATTAAGTGATGATTTGAATGATGCGGTTTCGTTGGTGAGACAGTCGGAAATCTTCTGAAGGGCATCAATATCGTTTGTTTCCGCACCAAAAGAAAGATAGTCCGCTATACCGAGTGAGTTGATCATCTCAACACCTGCATAAGCAAAATCCTGTGCGCTGGCTGTGCTGTAACGTACAGGCATCTCAAAAACAATATCAAGACCGGACCTGACGGCATATTCGGCTCTTTTTAATTTCGGAAGAACAGCGGGCTCACCTCTTTGAACAAAATTTCCACTCATGATCGCGATGGCGTTCTCTGCTCCGGTTATACGCTTTGATTCATTCAAATGATATAGATGTCCGTTATGGAATGGATTATATTCAGCTATGATTGCAACTGTACTCATATATTAAACCTCTTAAGAGTAATTGACTTTTCTCTGTTTGGTCAACAGAATTCATACATCGTGGGGTAATTTTATCATAGTTGTATTTTATAATGCAAATCATGAAGGACGTTGATTTGTTGCGCGTTTTGTGATTTTAGCGATAATATTTCGCAAAACAACACGGTTGATTAATATAATTGAGTAATTTGAGTAAAAAAATTAAAAATATGCTTTATTTTTGAAAAATACATGATATAATCAAGTGGCTATAGTTAATGACTATAAATGTTATAGTTATAAACAATAGTCATATGAACAGAAGTTGAATTGATGAAAGAGGAGAGAAGTTATGAAAGCATACGCCGAGATGACAAAAGAAGAACTTAGCGCTGAGCTCGAAAGCCTTAAGAAGGAATATCATAAATTCCAGGATATGGATCTTAAGCTTGATATGAGCCGTGGTAAGCCGTGCAAGGAGCAGCTTGATATTTCAATGGGAATGATGGATGCTCTTAATTCGCAGGCTGATCTTACCTGTGAGGATGGAACAGATTGCAGAAATTATGGTGTTCTTACCGGTATTCAGGAAGCTAAGGTTCTTATCGGCGACATGATGGAAAACAATCCTGATAATATAATCATTTATGGCAATTCATCGCTGAATGTCATGTATGATACTGTTTCAAGAGCTATGACTCACGGCATCCTCGGAAATACACCTTGGTGTAAGCTCGACAAGGTTAAATTCCTTTGCCCTGTTCCGGGTTATGACAGACATTTTGCAATTACCGAGTATTTCGGTATCGAGATGATCCCTGTTCCTATGAGTGCTGACGGACCTGATATGGACATGGTTGAGAAGCTTGTTTCTGAAGATGATTCTATCAAAGGTATCTGGTGCGTTCCGAAGTATTCAAACCCACAGGGATATTCATATTCCGATGAGACAGTAAGAAGATTTGCGAGACTTAAGCCTGCAGCAAAGGATTTCAGAATATTCTGGGATAATGCTTATGGTATTCATCATCTCTACGATGACGATCAGGATTATCTGATCGAGATCCTTGCAGAGTGTAAGAGAGCAGGAAATCCTGACCTTGTATATAAGTTTGCTTCTACATCTAAGATCACATTCCCAGGAAGCGGTATCGCAGCACTTGCTACATCACCTAATAACCTTGAGGATATTATGAAGCAGATGAAGAACCAGACCATCGGTCATGACAAGGTTAATCAGCTCAGACATGTCAGATTCTTCAAGGATATCCACGGAATGACAGAGCATATGAAGAAGCATGCCGATATTATCAGACCTAAGTTTGAAGCTGTACTTGATGCACTCGAGAAAAATCTTGCAGGTCTCGGAGTCGGTGAATGGACCAAGCCAAAGGGAGGATATTTCATCAGCTTTGATGCACTTCCTAACTGTGCTAAGAATATTGTAAAAATGGCTAAGAAGGCCGGCGTTACTATGACGGGCGCAGGAGCAACATGGCCATATGGCAAGGATCCGGAGGACAAGAACATAAGAATCGCTCCTACATATCCAACTCTTGAGGATCTTAAGACTGCCGCCGAGCTCTTTACTTTATGTGTAAGATTAGTCAGTGCAGAGAAGCTTCTTGCTGAGAAGTAAATATTAAATATCATGGCTGCCATGGGAATATCCTGTGGCAGCTTTTTTATTCTGTATGAAAAGTTTAGCTGCTTATAATTGTTATAATAAACAGTAAATGCAACAAATACAAGCTTTTTT
>DOVL01000255.1 GCA_003520105.1 Lachnospiraceae bacterium
AAGAAAATAACCGGAAGAGTATTCTTCTTCAGAGCCTCTCCTACATCGGTGTCCTTCATCCTGAAACCTGCGAAAATACGACAGAACAGATCTACTCTAAGCAATAACAGCTCTACCCAGTGAAGATGAAACCAGCCCGAGGCTATATCTCTTAACTGAGTCTTCATCGAATGAAAACCACAGTCTGCGATTATTCCATGGACATCCTTCGAAAGGCCCTGCCCCGAAGCCAGAAGCACTGCTGCAGCTCCCATGGACTGTCCGTAAAGATAAACCGGAAGCTTATCCTTATTTATCTCTTCGATAAGCTTCAGCCATCCCAGGATATCATACTGTTCCTTCGCTCCAAAGGTGATGTATCTTCCTTCACTCTCTCCGCAGCATCTCTGATCTATAAAAAGAAGGCTGGAATTATTATCATGAAGATACTCAGCCATATGAGCCACACTTCCGAAAGCACTTCCCTTGTAGCCATGGCTCATAAGAATGATCCTTTCAGGATTCTCCGCCGGAAAATATGATGCGTGAAGCTTCAGTCCGTCGCGAGCGGTGATATAATAATCCGTCATATCCTGCGCTTCGCACCACTTCTTCGTTTCCTCATATTCATCATTATAGAGATGTCTCGGATGATTGATCACAGTATGCTTAAGCTGAAACCATTTCTTCTTATTCTTCTTTGATGAAGCGCTGCCCTTTTTGCCACAGTAGCATATGAACCTGAAGAAGGGCCAGCCGGCCATGGTGAAGAGTGTTCCTGCTGCTAAAGCTGTCACGGCCAGTTTTGTTTTGATTTTTACATGTTTTCTCATATCTCTGCCTTTTCTATATGCCCGTTATTTTCGTTAGTCTTAATTATTAATCCAGCTATGTATTCTTATTACTATCCCGATATATTATCTAAATCACTATCCCGGTATATTATCTAAATCACCATACACGGTACAGCGGTTCTAAAACAGACTTGCCAGTCCGTAAACAGCAAATGCCACAATCCACGCAACAACGCACTGCATAAGTACCATAGCTGCAGCCCATTTTCCTCCGAGTTCACGTTTTACTGATGCGATTGCCGCTACGCAAGGTGTATAGAGCAGGCAGAATACAAGAAGTGCTCCTGCTGCCGCCGGCGATAACGCTGCAGCAACACCTGCTTTGTTTCCGAAGAGAACCGTAAGTGTTGAAACCACGCTCTCCTTCGCCATGAAGCCCGTAATAAGTGCTGTAGCAACCTTCCAGCTTCCGAAGCCAAGCGGTACGAATAGCGGAGCTATGAATCCTGCTATGATTGAAAGCATACTATCTCCCGAATCGGCAACCATATGGAAGTTGAAATCAAAACTCCTTAACACCCAGATTACTATTGTTGCAACAAATATAACCGTAAAAGCTCTCGTCAGGAAATCCTTAGCCTTGTCCCAGAGAAGCCTTATAACATTTTTCATTCCCGGAAGGCGGTAATTCGGAAGCTCCATAACGAACGGAACCGCCTCGCCCTTAAATACAGTCCTCTTGGATATCAGCGCAGCAATTATACCGACAATGATACCGAGAAGGTAGAGTCCGATCATGATGATCGCGCCCCTGCCCGGGAAGAATGCCGCAGTCAGGAAAGCATATATCGGCAGCTTGGCCGTACAGCTCATGAAAGGTATCAGCATGATCGTAAGCTTTCTGTCACGCTCCGAAGGGAGTGTACGGCTTGCCATAACGCCAGGAACCGAGCAGCCGAAGCCGATCAGAAGCGGTACTATACTTCTGCCCGAGAGACCAAGCTTTCTGAGAAGCTTATCAGTCACGAAGGCCACTCTCGCCATATATCCGGTGTCCTCCAGAAGTGACAGGAAGAAGAAGAGTATTATGATTATCGGCAGGAAGGAAATAACCGCTCCCACGCCCTCAAATATACCATTTATTATCAGCGAATGAACCGCACTGTTGACTTTCATATTTGTAAGTGCCGTGTCCGCCCTGTCAGTAAGATCTCCTATACCTTTCTCAAGAAGCTCCTGGAACCATGCTCCGATAACATTAAATGTCAGCCAGAAGATGATACCCATAATACCGATAAATGCAGGGATTGCAGTAAATCTGCCGGTGAGAATACGGTCTATCCTCTCGCTTCTCTCTCTTTCTTTACTTGCTCTCGGCTTAACTACAGTCTCTCTGACAAGCTTTTCAATAAATGAAAAACGCATATCTGCGATGGCTGCCGAGCGGTCAAGTCCTCTCTCCTCCTCCATCTGAAGGATGATATGCTCAACAGTTTCCTTCTCGTTCTGTGTAAGTCCGAGAGCATTTATAACTCTTTCATCGCCCTCTATTATCTTGTTTGCGGCAAATCTTATCGGAATATCTGCCCTCTTCGCATGATCCTCGATGAGATGCATGATGGCATGCAGACATCTGTGTACAGCTCCGCCATGATCATTTTCGTCACAGAAATCCTTCTTGCCCGGACTCTCCTGATATTTTGCAACATGAATCGCATGGCTGATAAGCTCGTCAACGCCTTCATTCTTCGCCGCAGAAATAGGAACGACAGGAATTCCGAGGAGTGCCTCCATATCATTAATACGTATGGATCCGCCGTTTCCTCTGACCTCATCCATCATATTCAGAGCCAATACCATAGGAACGTCCAGCTCCATCAGCTGCATGGTGAGATAAAGGTTTCTTTCTATATTTGTGGCATCGACTATATTTATGATGCCCTTTGGTTTTTCTTCTATTATGTACTGTCTGGAAACGATTTCCTCTTCGGTATACGGTGAAAGGGAATAGATGCCCGGCAGGTCAACAACCTCCGAATTCGGTACCCCTCGTATCACTCCGCTCTTTCTGTCAACGGTAACTCCCGGGAAATTACCCACATGCTGGTTCGATCCGGTAAGCTGATTGAAGAGAGTCGTCTTGCCGCTGTTCTG
>DOVL01000126.1:0-744 GCA_003520105.1 Lachnospiraceae bacterium
TTTAACATATTAAGCATATTTGCTCTCCTTTCCGGCAGCAAAGCCTTCGCTGTCATCCGCTCCATCCTTAGCCATACTATGTGCCTCCCACATACTCTTATACAGCAGGCTGTGGCCGAGAAGCTCATCATGAGTACCGACTGCTTCTACATTTCCGTCGTTAATCACAAATATCTTGTCAGCATCCTTGATAGTGGAAAGTCTGTGAGCGATTACGATAAGTGTCCTGCCCTTTACAAGCTTTGCAACACTTTCCTGAACCAGTGCTTCATTCTCCGGATCGGTATATGCGGTTGCCTCATCCATGATGACAACCGGCGCATCCTTAAGCATGGCTCTTGCGATACATATTCTCTGCCTCTCTCCCCCTGACAGATGTCCGCCTGAGCCGCCGACCTCTGTGTTGTATCCATTTTCCAGACCCATGATAAAATCATGACAGCCTGTTGCTTTGGCAGCATTTATTACATCCTCGTCCGTTGCTCCTTCTCTGCCGAGACGAATATTCTCCATGATCGTCATATCGAAGAGATAGTTATCCTGTGCAACGTAAGCGATCTGCCCCATATAATAATCCAGCGGTAATTTCTTTATATCTACTCCTCCGTATGTAATCATGCCCGAGTCCGGATCCCAGAGGGAATCAATCAGTCTTGCAATCGTACTCTTGCCCGAGCCTGACGGTCCCACAAAGGCGTTAACTTCGCCCTGCTTTATCTCCATGTCTATACCATGCAGAACCTC
>DOVL01000126.1:875-8046 GCA_003520105.1 Lachnospiraceae bacterium
CCATATCATCTCTTTCAAGAATCTCGATAGCCTCACCGAAGATAGTTTTGATCTTGGCTATATCGTCCATATAAGAAAATGCAACAACCAGCGGTGTAATAAGTCCTGCCGACAATATGATGCAGGTGATAAAATTCGCTGCAGACAGGCTTCCGTTTTTAACCAGCAGAAGTCCTACGGGCAGAACGCCGAGGAAGGTTGCAGGCATAAAAGAAAGTGTTCCGCACTGCCACCAGATACATTTTCTCATCCAGTTTATGAAGCAGTCAGCACCCTCTCTTGCAGCATTAACAAACTTCTCGTATGAGCTTCCGGTCTTGCCGAAGGCCTTTATAACCTCGATACCGTTTATGTATTCAACTGCCGTATCGTTCAGATATTTCGTCTTACGAATGGTAACTTCAAACTCGCCCTTACTCTTGATCATCATTACCGTTGCAAATATAACTCCGATCACTGCGGATATAAGATTGGCAAGTCCCATACGCCAGTCGATCGTAAGAAGATAAACAAACATGACGATTGGAAGAAGTATATTTGCGGTAAACTCCGGTATGATATGTGCAAGTGTTGTTTCCATGGAATCCACTCGTTCAACAATGATATTCTTGTAGCTACCACTGTTGTCATCCAGCACCGAACCGAGTGGAATCCTTGAAAGCTTATCGCAGAGCTGTACTCTTATGCCTCCGAGTACATTGAAGGTTGCAACGTGCGACAATGTAGTCGAGAGATTGTGCAGGAGTATTCTTACTACCCAGAACAGTCCCATAAACATCACCTGCTTCAAGTAATAACTCTTGTCATCATTACCCTTCAGCAGCTCTTTAACAACATCCGCGATCAGCAGATATGGCCCAAAGGAAGCCGCAACACCAAGTATAGCCAGCGTGACGCTTCCTCCGTAATAGCTCTTCTTCCTCCCGGCGAATTCCATGATCCAGGAGGCTATTCCTCTTTTCTTCATAAATCTATATCTTCCTTTCTTTATGATTTATATTTACTAGTGCATTGCACCAATCTCCTTTTTTATGATTGCCATGACTGGTATTATCTTTTCAGATAAACCTGAATAACATCCTGTACGTTCTTCCATACTGCATGTCAGCAAAACAACGTTATATTAATTGTTAGTCATATCTATTTTGCGTTATATATATCTAACCTAATGGCCAAATTATTGCCCCGATCGTACGGGGCAGATAATTATTAAATATAATCTGTTATAAACCAAAAAGTGTTATCCATGAATTACCGTAAAACTCTTCCATTGTATGCGCATAATGCATAGCTTCTTCTCTGGAAAAATCATGTACCACAACCTGAAAAAGCGCTTCAACATATGCCGTAAGCAGGAGGTGAAATTCTCACTTTCATGAGTCTGCTACGATTCATCTTTCCTGTAACTTTTATATATTTCTCTTTACTTCTCCAAAAGGTCAGTCATAGATCTCATACTTATTGCGATCGTAGATCCGTTATGAAGCAGTGCTGTCATAGTCGGCTGAAGGATTCCTGTTGCTCCAAGCAGTATTAGTCCTGCATTGAAACCTACGATTTTATGATAGTTGCCCTTCATCCTCTTCTTCAGCTCGACTCCAAGCTGTCTGAGCGTTACAAGACTGTGAAGGTCATCCTCCGATATCATGATATCGGCAACTTCACGTGCTATCGCCGCTCCGCTGTTGATCGCAATACCTGCATCAGCTACAGAAAGAGCAGGCGAGTCATTTACACCGTCACCTATCATTATGCAGGTTCTTCCAGCCGCATGCTCTTTTTCTATAAACGCAGCCTTATCCTCAGGCAGAACCTGAGCCTTCACTTCATCAACCTCAAGCTCTCTCGCAACACGCTTTGCGACCCTGCTGCTGTCACCGGTAAGCATAACAACCTTAAGCCCAAGTGCCTGAAGTTTTTTCACAACCTCTCCGGCTTCTTTCTTGACCGGATCCTCGATCATTATCGCAGCCTTAACTCTTCCGCCTATAGCCATATAGAGATGAGAGTATTCATCGGAGAGATTTTCAAACTTCTCTCTTTCATTATCTGCGATGACGCATCCTTCATCTTCAAATACAAAATGATAACTGCCTATAACAACCTTCTCACCGTCTATCGAGCTTGCAATTCCATGAGCCACGACATATTCAACCTTGGAATGCTTCTCCTCGTGGACAAGGCCTTTTTCTTCCGCAGCCTTAACAACTGCATTTGCAACACTGTGAGGATAATGTTCCTCAAGGCAGGCAGCAAGCCTCAGCATCTCATTCTTGTCTGAACCATCAAAGGTCACAATATCCTTCACAGTCGGACACGCATAGGTCAGAGTTCCGGTCTTGTCAAAGACTATAGTATCTGCCTCTGCAACCTTTTCAAGGAATTTGCCGCCCTTTACGGAAATATGGTGCTGACTCGCTTCACGCATGGCCGACAAAACGGCGATTGGTATCGACAGCTTAAGCGCACAGCAGAAATCAACCATAAGAATTGATGTTGCTCTAGTTGCATTTCTCGTGAGTAAATACGTTAATGCCGTTGCGCCAAAGGTATAAGGAACAAGCTTATCAGCCATCCTGAAGGCATTCTCCTCTGCCGTTGACTTCAGCTTCTCCGACTCCTCGATCATACGGGCGATACGGTCGTATTGTCCCGAGCCGACATTTTTCTTAACCGTAATCCTGATCTCGCCCTCTTCAAGAACGGTACCTGCATACACATATCCGCCCGGTTCCTTATGAACAGGCAGACTCTCACCCGTGATCGATGCCTGATTGAT
The DNA here is from genome assembly GCA_003520105.1 of Lachnospiraceae bacterium. Lineage (GTDB taxonomy): Bacteria > Bacillota > Clostridia > Lachnospirales > Lachnospiraceae > Eubacterium_Q. The sequence goes on from DOVL01000126.1 coordinate 3,655, forward strand.
CTCAGCCACGCCATCTGCAACCAGGCCATCCAGCGGAATCATATTTCCGGTTCTTACTACTATCGTATCCTCCGGTCTGATACGGTTTATATCAACAAGTTTTTCCTCACCATTATCAATCTTCCATACCTTATCTATGTTAAGAGACATGGCGCTGGCAAGATCTGCTACAGACTTCTTCCTTGTCCATTCATCCATCAGATCTCCGACACTGAGCAGGAATATAACATTTCCGGCCGTGTTGGTATCTCTTCTGAGCATCGAAACCGTAATGCTAGACGCATCAAGAACCGAAACAGTCAGTTTTCTCCTGGCAAGACTTCTGACACCCTCCAAAATATATGGCACAGCCTTAACAGCTGTAATTATATTTCTTATTGAAATTGGAAATACAGTTCTCGTTACAATTCGTCTGGCAATCAGATAAAACATCCTGTCCTGATAGCTGTGCGTCAATTCCCTTGCGGTATGATCCGGCACCGCAACCTCGGTATTCTTAAGGCTGAATTCCGAAAGCTCTCTGATCAGTTCCTTACGTTTCCGCGAATCATAGATTATAGTCGCATCGGAGGTTCTTTCTCTGACCTTGGCATTACTAACATAAGGCAGTCCGAGAAGAAAAAACTCAACCTTGTCTGCCTCACTGCAGGTCATATATTTACGATATAGATGCACACGCATCCTGTTTTTTGATTCATGTAAAATCTTACATTTCATACATAAGCACCCTACTCAGCCACGATCTCAGGAGTATTTCCGTCAACACCTTCCGATTCCTCAGCAGCCTCTTCCTCGGCTTCTGCTTCCAGAGCAGAGATTCTCTCCTCAGCCTCAGCGATAACAGCCTTAGCATCTTCAATTTCCTTCAGTCTGTCCTCTTCGCGACGCTTCTCATTTATCTCCTGTGCATCAGCCTTGATATCTTCAAAATTCTCTCTGATATTCGTAGCCGTTTCCATCACCGAATCCGCGCATCTCATCACCGCCGCTGTCACGTGCGTATAAGCCTTCTTCGCATCCTTGCTGCTGAGAAGCTTTACGCCTGCCGTACCAAACAGTGCTCCACCAAGAAACATACATAATTTTTTCACTTCAAACATAACCTTTTCCCTCCTGAACTTTTCTTTTGGTTTGTTGTAACATACCGTTATTATACGTGTCTAATTTATATTAGTGTATACTAATCTAATGTAAAAAATAATACCACCTGACAATATTGTCAAGTGGTATATGTTTATAAAAATCAACACGCTCCTGAGAGCAGCATCACCGCTGCGATTCCGAGAACCGAAATAATCTCTCCGAGAAATGCAGTTGCGTACATCAGGTCGTTCATTCTCTTTATATCTTCTGTTTCCGGAGTGCGGTCCGGATCACCGATAAATTCTTTGTGATGAATCTCGCCAAAATAACTTGCATCACCCGCAAGCTGAACGTGCAGGGCACCAGCCGCGACTGCTTCGGTCTGGGCAGAATTCGGACTGGCGTGCTTCCTTCTGTCTCGCTTCCATATCCGATACGCATTCTTCGCATCAAAATCCCTGCCGGTACTGCAGGCAGAAATCATAAATACAGCACTGATTCTTGCCGGAAGATAGTTCAGTACATCATCCGTTTTAGCCGGAAAGAATCCAAACTCGCCAAACTCCTCGTTTCTGTAACCAACCATGGAATCCATGGTATTTACAGCCTTATAGATCATTCCGAGTACCGGTCCGCCGATTGCCAGAAAGATCATCGGTGCGATGATTCCGTCGGACGTATTTTCAGCAACAGTTTCAACCGCAGCCTTGGTAACGCCCTCCTCATTGAGCTTATCCGTATCTCTTCCGACTATCATCGATACAGCCTTGCGGCCGTTCGTAAGGTCATTCTTCTTAAGTTCTCTGTAGACCAGCATACTCTCCCTACGAAGCTGCTTAATCGCGAGGCACTGATAGGTCATTACAGCCTCGACAACTATTCCGAAATATTGATTCAGATCATATGCAAAAAACAGTATAAGAAAGCTCATACCACCGGAAAATACGATCAGAAAGAGCATCATCAGAAAGCCCTTCGCCTTCCTGCCGGAACCGTTATTCAGCTTTTTCGTCAGAAATCCGATCAGACTCCCCATCACCTTAACCGGATGAGGCATAAAATGCGGATCACCAAATAAAAGATCAAGTATGAAACCTGAAACAAATGCGATCAAATGATTCATATTTCCACCAGACAGTTTTCGCCGTTCTTTAACATCTTATCGTAATATTCCCTGCCTTCAATAACACTTCTTGCGGCCATTATCGTTCCGCCGTGGCAGACAAGAGCAGCGCGGAACATGCTTTCGTGAGTATCATCAAATTGCTCGCTGACCTCACTATTATTGTCCCCGGCATCACCACTACTTGTACGATTCAGCATAACACTATCATTTATATAACGTTTTATTTTTTCGATTCCACTCATGACTCTGTCACAATAATGCTCGATTGATTCTCCCTCAGGGAAAGCCTTCTTACCACCGCTGTCGATCCACTCCTGATAAGAAGGCGTACCGTTCAGTTCCGAATAATTCTTCCCCTCAAAAAGTCCGAAATCAATCTCATAAAGCTCATCGATCACGATCTTCTCCCTGCCCGGAAATACAATATCAGCTGTCTCCAGGCACCTCTTCATCGGAGAGCAAAATATAATTTCCGGCTCCACGGTATAGTATCCTGAAGCAACCTTCTCTTCTATTTCCTTTCTGCCAAGCTCTGACAGACTGATATCGGTCTTGCAGCCTATATACCTGTTCTCTTCATTCAGTTTTGTTTTTCCATGACGGATCATTGTGAGTTCTATCTTCATTTACTTTTTCTTCTTTTTCTCTTCATGCCGGTCAGATTACAGCCATTAATCATTAATTATTCTTGCGGTCATTTCAAGCGTTGTTCTATACCACATGTAACACGGTAAACCTCATCAGCCCTACCGGCGATGTCAGTCAGCGCTCTTCCGGTAACCTCTCTCCAGCATCTGTCGAAGGCATCCATCGGAACGATGCCGCTGCCGATCAAGTCAGAACTGATAACAACGTCAACTTCGTCATGCTGATTCATCTCTCCTGTTTCATCAGCCATGTCTTTTGCCTGCAAATTATTATTTGCCTCAGTCAAAAGAACATCCAGCTTTTTCTCGATCATCTCCGTCAGGACATCATATCTGTTACCCTGCACCTTCTTCTGATCCACATCGTTATTCTTTCCACTTGCAGCATCATTTTCAATATTCAAGAGTTTTTCTCTTATCCAAAGATGCAGATCCTTTATCACCGTCTGAGCTGCTCCATATTTATTTTCAATTATCCGGTCCATGCCCGAAGCATGACCACCGACATATAATACTATTCTCATCACAAAATTATCCCTACGCCGTACCACACGACCGCATGGCCAAACATTAGTATTACGCCATAATATGATTTATCATACAATCACGTTTATTATTCTATACTCTATAGTTCAATACTCATATATCATAAAGCCCCTGCCACAACAACCGTCATGCAGGTCAGCAGTTCGCATATTGTTACAAAATACCCTGCCGTATCGCCGGTAACTCCACCAAACTCTTTATTGGTCTTGTATTTGTAATATGCTATGAAAAGCATTGCAACAGCTGTTTCGATCAGAACGACCGGAGAAACAAGGATTGCAACAAGTACATTGAGAAGCACAAGCTCCAGCACCAGCGATATTGTTACAACCATCCTGCCTGCGGTGTCGCTGAAGTATTTCAGCATTCCATCGCCTCTTGCCGGTTTCAGATAAACGACCATCAGCCCGCTGAATACTCTCGAGATCACGAAGCCTGATCCCGCAAGTATCACCTCATCAACTCCTCCGAGCTCCGAAGCAAAACCGATAAACAGCAGATAATACAGTATGACCATTATCACCGAAAAAGCTCCGATGTGAGGATCCTTAAGGATTTCCAGCTTATCCTCGCGGCTCTTATAGGAATGTAGCGCATCCATCGTATCCATGTATCCATCCACATGAAAGCCGCCTGTCACAATAAGCGGAATCGCAGCAAAAACCGCAGTTCGCAGTATATTTCCGCAACAGAGTTCTTCTGCGAGCAGCTGCCAGCCTGCCATAAGCGCAGCAATAACGGCTCCTACAAAAGGAAAGAAACAGAGCGAATATTTCATATCCTTATCGCTCCATCTTAACTTCGGAACCGGTATTTTTGAATATATTGAAAATGCAGTCAGTAGTCCTCTCATCACTTTATAGTCAGCGGAATTCCGCAGACCACCTCCGTCACGCTTCCGGCCTCCTCGGCAAGAAGCCTGTTCAGCTCCCCGAGTTCTCTTATATATCCACGAGTCACTTCATCATAAACTATGCTGTCCTCGAAGAT
>DOVL01000303.1 GCA_003520105.1 Lachnospiraceae bacterium
ACGATGTCAGTAGAGAAGAGAGTACTTTGCAGTGCCTCAAGATATACAAAAAAATACTATCTGAATCCGGAATTTGACAGACTTCCCACAGCTGTAAAGGATGAACTCAAGATCATGTGTGTACTCTTTACAGAAGAGGTCGGAGGCGTTATACTTCTAATGTTTGACGAGGACGGAAACCTCAGACTCATGACTGAAGCCGAGGAGGACGACATCCTCTACGACGAAATAGGAAGCGAACTAAAAATCCGCCAGCTCCAACTGAACAAGAAGGAACTCTTCGAACAGCTCGAGCAATACTACGAGGCATTTTTTTAACATAACGATGAGTAGATACAAACAGCATATGCCCCTGATGGCGTATTTTGCTACAACTAAGTAGTAATATGCGTAGCATATTGCTATCATGAGCGAAGCGAATGATGCAGCATGCGAAGCATGCTACATACATCATGGAATGATGTATGCATAATTCTGTGTGCAGAATTATGGCACACGAAGGGGTATATGTTGTTTGTATCGTTAATTAATGCGAGAGGAAAAAACTATGCTTTTTGCGATTGACGTAGGAAATACAAACATAACCATTGGCCTCTTCGACGGGAAGAAGCTTGTTAAGCAGTTCAGAATGATCACACAGACCGACAGAACCTCTGATGAATACGGAGTTTTCCTCGGAGAGTGGCTCTTCGTGAACCGTATGAAGCCGCAGGACATAACGGATGTAATTATTTCTTCGGTTGTTCCGAATATCATGCATTCACTTACCAGCGGTATTATCAAGTATTTTAACGTAACACCTGTTATTGTTGCTCCGGGCATCAAGACAGGAATAAATGTATCCATACCGAATCCAAAGGAACTCGGTGCCGACAGACTGGTTGATGCTGTTGCTGCATATGAGATCTACGGCGGACCTATCATCGTTATCGATTTCGGTACGGCTACTACCCACGACCTTGTTCTTGGTGACGGTACCTTCTATGCCGGAGTTACATCACCGGGTATCAGACTTGCAGCTAACGCACTCTGGCGCGGAACTGCAAAGCTTCCTGAGGTTGAGATCAAGAAGGTTGATACCATACTCGGAAGAGATACTGTATCAAGTATGCAGGCCGGTATTTACTATGGTTACATCGGACAGACCGAGTACATAATCAAGAAGCTGAAGGAGGATTCTAAGCTCGACAACATTAAGGTTGTTGCAACCGGCGGCCTCGGAAAGCTTATCTCCGAAGCAACCGATCAGATCGACATCTACGACCCTGAACTGACCCTTCATGGCCTCAGAATTATTTATGATAAGCAATAATCGGGATTTGTAATTTTGTAAAATAAGTTATGCCTCTGAGGGCGTATTTTATCTACAACCGAAGAGGCATAACTTTTTTACAAATGGAGAAACTATGTTTAATGGACTTTTTATCAACAAAATAATTCTAGCTCCTATGGCAGGTATCACAGACCTGCCTTTTCGCTTATTATGCAGAGAGCAGGGCTGCGACATGGTTTACACCGAAATGGTCAGTGCAAAGGGCATGATGTATAACATGAACCGTTCGGAACCGCTTCTCGTAACTGATCCGAAGGAGAGACCGGTAGGCGTTCAGATCTTCGGAAGCGAGCCGGAGATCATGGCGAAGGAAGCGGCTATTCTCGCTGAAAGAGACTTTGATTTTATAGATATAAATATGGGCTGTCCTGTGCCGAAGATAGTGAATAACGGCGAGGGTTCGGCTCTTCTTAAGGATCCTGAGCTTGCCGGAAGGATCATAAAGGCAGTCAGCAGTGCGGTTGATAAGCCTGTGACCGTCAAGATCCGTGCGGGCTTTGACAAGGACAGCATCAATGCGGTTCTGATGGCTAAAACAGCCGAGGAGAACGGTGCGGCTGCGATAGCTGTACATGCCAGAACAAGAGAAATGTTCTACCAGGGCGAGGCTGACTGGAACATCATCAAGGCGGTGAAGGACGCCGTGAATATTCCGGTTATCGGAAATGGAGATATAAGAAATTCGGATGATATGAAGAGGATGAAAGAGGAGACCGGCTGTGACAGCGTTATGGTCGGAAGGGCTGCCAAGGGTAATCCATGGATATTTGCCGAACTAAAAGATCCGGACAGCTTTACTCCGCCGACCGTTTCCGATATTAAGGAGACCATGCTCCGCCACGCTGAGATGATGCTTTCTCAGAAGGGCGAATACACTGCCATTCATGAGATGCGTAAGCATGTTGCCTGGTATATGGCCGGCGTCAGGAACTCCTCAAAAATGCGCCGAGAGATCAATACCGTGAGCACTTTTGCAGAGCTGGAGAGCCTTATTGATCTCATTCCGGGAACAGATTAAATGAATATCTGAGAGAGACATATTTCTGACGAGTATTTATTAATCCTGATCGTGCCCGGAAATATAATAAACAGTAGACAAAATACTGTAAAATGTATTAAAATAATCTAGTGTATGTCCTGATATGAATCAATAAAAAATACATGAGGGAAAAAAGATGAAGTTTATTCATATTTCAGATATATATCTCGGAGCTGAACCTGATAAGGGCAAGGAGTGGAGCGAGCAGAGGGCTAAGGAGCTTTACGAAACCTTTGACAGGGTTATTCAGCTTTGTATAGATGAAAAGATAAACCTGCTCATGATAGCAGGAAATCTCTTTAACTCTCAGCCGACAGTGGAGGATCTCGAGAAACTCGATGAGACACTTTTAAGGCTTGAGGGAACCAGAACAGTTATCCTCGGCGGTTTCAGGGACTATATCAGTCCGGGATGCGCTATGGAGACTTACAAATTCAGATCAAAAACTGTTGTTCTTCCGGGAGGCAGGACAGCAAATGCATATTTAAAGGGAATCAACACCTGCGTGACGGGATACAGCTATGACAGACCGGTTGTGGAAAACGATGTCATAAGTGAGATATCACCGGGACGCGAGGACGCGGTAAATATTCTTCTTGCCTGTGGCGGTGATTCGCAGCATATGCCTTTTGACAGAAAGAAACTGGCCAGAAAGGGCTTTGCATACGCAGCACTTGGCGGAAACAGAAAACCGGTGCATATTCTCAAGGACAGAATGGCTTATTGTGGTTCGCCTGAACCGCTTTCACCTGCAGATACCGGAAAGCACGGCATCATCATTGGTGAGGTTAAGGATGGCAAGACAACCATAAACTGGATGCCTTTCAGCAAGAGAAATTATGTTACATTCAATATCGATGTAAGCTACAATATTTCGGGCGAACAGCTTTCCGATGCCATAGTTGACAGAGTAAGGAAGCTGGGCTTTGATAATATTTACACGATAAGCTATACCGGTCTGGTCGACAGCAAGCTTTCGATAGACCTCAAGAGGATCAAGGACAGATATAACATTTATGATATAATCGACAATACGGTTCCGATGAGCGATCTTGAAAATATGGAGGCAGAGCACACCGGGGATCTGGCAGGAGCTTTCTGCAGAGCAACCAGAGAGCTTCCGGACATTTCGAACGAGTTGAAAGAAAAAATGACCATGTATGGCCTTGAAGCCATGGCAAGGACAGGGGAGAGATAAATGTTTCTTAGTAAGCTTTTACTTAAAGCATACGGACAGTTTAATAGTAAAGAGGTGGCTTTAAAAGACGGAGTGAACCTCATCTACTGCGAAAACAGAGAGAAGAGACGTACATTCAGAGACTTTATAGTGAGTATGCTCTACGGAAGTTTCGGAAGAAATCTCTTCGGTATCGGTGAGGATGTTCACGCTGAAAGAAAGCCGTTTGGAAACGAATATAAAGGTGCTATGTATGTTAACGAGGATGGTAAGACATACCTTGTTGAGAGAACCTTCCTGACCGGTGCACCGAAAACCTCGGTGATGGATATTGCTACCGGAAAGCAGGAAGACAGTAAGGGCATGACCACACTGCCGGAGCACATGGTTGCTCTTGACAGAAGCACATACAAGGCGGGACTGGTGATAGATGATCAGTCGGCTTCGGATGAAGAACAGATAAACGATGCCGAGCTGGTAGAAAAGACAAGCTCCTTTATCAGAAATGTAACTGAAACAGGATGCGCGGATATCGATTTTGATGCTTCGATCGAATATCTTAGAGAGATGAAAAATAAAAAGAATTCTCAGCCGATGGTCAGAAGACTTAATGAACTTACGAAGAGGATCGACAGCTACGAATCGATTGATAAGGATATTGAAGGCATAGAGGTTGATATCAAGAAGCTTGATGAAGATTTCGCAATAGAAGCTGCGAAGCGTAAGAGAGTTGCCAGAAGAATGATACAGAATGAGGATGGCAGCGTTTCTTATGAGGTCGACAAGGAACTCAACAAGAAGATTGATATTCTTGCCGAGACCGGACAGGATATGATGAGTAAGCCGGAGGAGAAGGGTGAGAAGAAGCTGACGGAAAGATTGCCGGTCATCTTCGGAATGGGCTTCCTCATAATTCTCTTGGTAACAGCGGTTGTTTTTATGCTTCCGTTTGAACTGGCGGTTAAGAGACTTTTCGTTATATTTACGGTAGCGTTTGTTATATTTACAATAGTTGATGGTCTTAGGGTTAACGGTTTCTTCGATGCGGGCGATATAACTCCTACGGATGAGGACTTCAAGATGGTCCTTCAGGAGATCGAGGAGGAGAAGGAAGAGAAGGAAGCGATAGAATTCGACATGACCTTCGCCAAGGAATATGCTGAACAGAAGGAAGCTCTCAGAAAGAAGGAAAGCGATCTTCTGGACAAGAGGAAAGAGAGAAATAAGCTTCAGGCTGAGTTTAATTCCGTATTTAAGAAGAAGAGTGAACTTGAGGAAGAGAGCTATGCGATAACCGCAGCCATGAATCAACTGATAACCGAGAGGGACAGAATGAAGAAGGAGAGACTTCCGAAGGTTACTTCTCATATCTCGGATCATATCAGTGAGATAACAGGCGGAAAGTACGACGCTATCAGGATTGACAGAGATTATAACATCTCGGTCAGCAGAGGCGGAGTTCTGAGCGAGCTGTCGGAGCTTTCGGATTCTGACAAGAGGCTTGTATATCTTGCAATCAGATTTGGACTGTCAGAGGCTTTTGCATCTCAGGATGCACCGCTCATTCTGGTGGATATGCTTGACAACGTCAGCGCTGAGTCAACCGGAAATATCATGAACTGTATCGGCAGACTGAAATCAAGACAGCAGGTTATCCTGACCTCTGATCCATCACTCAGGGATAGAATGACTGCTATAGGAATTGAATATAACTATGCGGAGATATAATGGGGGTATCATGTTTTTTGGGGATGCGGCCATATATTATCCGCAGGATACGCATCTCCGGGATGGCTGCTTAAGCTTATAGTCCCGGATATTTGCGTTTTTAATGCAGGCGAAAAAAATAGATCATTTTTGATCATTAAGATAGATGCTATTTATTAAAAGTTAAACAGGAGGAACAAAATGGCATTACTAGAAATAAGAAATCTGACAGTAAATGTCGGTGATAAGACTATTCTTAAAAATATTTCCCTTGATATCGAGAAAGGTGAGACCCATGTACTTATGGGACCTAACGGTGCGGGAAAATCAACTCTCGGAAACGCAATAATGGGCAACGAGAATTACATGGTTGAGAGCGGAGAGATACGTTTCAACGGTGAGGATATCGTTTCGGACAGTGTTACCGATAGAGCAAAGAAGGGTATCTTCCTTTCTTTCCAGAATCCTATCGAGGTTCCGGGTATAACACTTTCAAACTTCATCAGAAATGCCAAGGATGAGGTTACAGGTAAGAAAAATCGTATCTGGGCATTCAGAAAAGAGCTTGAGGAGAAGATGAAGCTTCTCAATATGGACAAGTCCTATGCAGACAGAGATCTGAATGTTGGTTTTTCGGGTGGTGAGAAGAAGAAGTCGGAGATACTTCAGATGCTTATGCTTAACCCTCTTCTTGCTATACTTGATGAGACTGATTCAGGACTTGATGTTGATGCGGTAAGAACCGTTTCGGAAGGTGTAAGAGATTTCCAGGAGAAGGGCGAGGGCGCTCTCCTCATTATCACACACAGCACGAGAATACTGGAAGCTCTCAGAGTTGACAAGACTCACGTTTTAGTAAACGGAAACATAGTAAAATCAGGCGATGCATCTCTTGTAAATGAGATCAATGAGGGCGGTTTTGAGAAATACCTTGAGGCATAGAATATGAAAGAAAAAACATACGTAGAAGATATAAACAGAAATATGTATGACTTCAGATTCGAGGAAAATGACTTCTACAAGGTTAAGGAAGGCCTTGACCCGGAGATAGTAAAGCAGATCTCGAAAGAGAAAAACGATCCTGAATGGATGGCGGAGTTCAGACTGAAGTCACTGGAAATATACAACAAGATCGGTATCCCTGAGTGGGGTCCTCCAATCGATGGCCTTCACATGGACAATATTGTAACCTACGTGAAGCCTAAGGATAACAAGATGAGCGCAACCTGGGATGAGGTTCCGGAGGATATCAAGGACACATTTGAGAGACTTGGTATTCCGAAGGCAGAGAGAGAATCACTCGCAGGTGTCGGAGCACAGTATGATTCCGAGCTTGTTTATCATAATATCCGTGAGGAGGTTGCGGCACAGGGAGTAATCTATACAGACCTTGAGTCTGCAATGCACGGTGAGTACGGAGATATGATAAGAGAGCATTTTATGACTCTCATACCTCCGACGGATCATAAGTTCGCAGCACTTCATGGGGCTGTTTGGTCAGGCGGTTCCTTCGTATATGTTCCGCCGGGAGTAAAGGTTGAGATACCGCTTCAGTCATATTTCCGACTGAATGCACCGGGCGCGGGACAGTTCGAGCATACACTTATCATAGTTGATGAAGGAGCAGACCTGCATTTCATAGAGGGATGTTCGGCTCCTAAATATAACGTTGCAAACCTTCATGCAGGTGCGGTTGAGCTCTTCGTAGGAAAGAACGCGAAGCTCAGATATTCTACGATCGAGAACTGGTCAAAGAATATGTATAACCTGAACACCAAGAGAGCAATCATCGGTGAGAATGCCAAGATGGAGTGGGTTTCCGGTTCGTTCGGATCACATGTTTCATACCTCTATCCGATGACTATCCTTAAGGGTGATAATTCCAAGATGGAATATACCGGAATAACCTTTGCAGGCCATGATCAGAATCTTGATACCGGCTTCAAGGTTACACACATCGGTAAAAATACAAGCTCGGCAGTAAATGCAAAATCGATCAGTAAGGACGGAGGAATAAGCACCTTCAGAAGCTCTGTTGTTGTCAATGCCGGAGCAAAGGGCGCGAAGTCTGCAGTTGATTGTTCATCACTTATGCTTGATGACATATCACAGTCAGATACTATTCCTGCTATGGATATAAGGACTTCGGATGCGGATATCGGACATGAGGCGAAGATCGGACGTATCAGTGATGATGCTGTATTTTACCTTATGTCGAGAGGTATCTCTGAGGAAGATGCGAGGGCGATGATCGTTAGCGGCTTCGCAGATAATGTTAGTAAGGAACTTCCGCTTGAGTATGCGGTTGAGATGAACAATCTCATCCGTCTCGAGATGAAGGGCAGTATCGGATAAGGAGAAAATATGACAGAGAATGTTGTAAAAGTTAACAGACTGCCTGCCATGACATGGAACTGGCTGAAGATGAATGATGATCTCTTCGATACAGCCGGATTAAGTGCAGCGGGCGAAATAGATGCGGTCTACCCGGATGGTTTCGTAAATGAAACAGCGTCTGCTGAGGAGATAGAAAACCTTATCACTGTAGAAACCGGAATGGGACCGGAGTTAGCAGCAGTAGTCGGAGGTTTGGCTACCGTTGCTTCAGAGTCTGACGCCGGAAGTATTATAGCCGATGGCTGTGTGATAGTCGCAGGCAGCGGAGTTAAGGAGAGTAAAGCTATACGACTGAAGCATAATGCTTATGATGAGAACGGTGTGGGCAGAAACTTCATCGTTGCCAGAGAAGACAGCGAGGTATATGTCATAGCAGATATGACGGATATTCCTGATAATGTAAGCAGTACCGGAGTAGTGACCAAGGTTCTTGTTAAGGATAGAGCCAGAGTTAAGCTTGTAGAAGTGTATAAAGCCGGAGAGGACAGCAGAGTATTTACGGATATCGGAGCTACTGTTGGTGAGGACGGACAGTTCGAGCTTGTTCAGGTATTCCTTGGGGGCAAGAATGTAAATGCAGGCTGTCAGGTGGCTCTTAAGGGAGATAGGGCAGATTTCACCGAGTACACTGCTTATGATGCACCTGCCGGTTCAAAATATGATTTTAATTATGTTGCCAGACATTTCGGCAAGGACACGACAGCAGATATGCATGCCAATGGTGTAATGCATGAAAAAGCTGAGAAGACCATGAGACAGACCATTGATTTCCTTCGCGGATGCGCTGGTTCAAAGGGAGCGGAGAGAGAAGAGGTACTTCTCCTGGATGATGACATGGTCAACAAGACCGTTCCGCTGATACTTTGTAAGGAAGAGGATGTTGAAGGCGAGCACGGTGCTTCGATCGGTAAGCTTTCGGAGGAGGTTCTCTTCTATCTCAGGACCAGAGGACTTTCCGATGAGGAAATATACAGACTTATGGCCAGCGGAAGACTTATGTCGGTTGTTTCGAAGATCGGCGATGAGGAAACCGAGAAGAAGATGTCTGAACTGATACTTGGCGAGTCTGAAGAAGAAGCTGAATGATCGACGCCTGACAGACAGATTATTTGATTGACATGGCGGGTCATTGTTGATCATATGTATCATAATGATGAGCGATTAGGGAGAACAAATGAGTATTGATATAAAAGAAGTCAGAAAGGATTTCCCTTTCTTTAAGAAAAATACACTTGCATATCTGGACAATTCCGCAACCTCGCAGAAGCCGGATTCGGTTATAAAGGCTGAGGCGGATTTCTATGAGAATCTGAATGCCAATCCTTTCAGAGGGCTTTACCAGCTTTCGATTGATGCAACGGATGCTTATGAGGATGCCAGAAGAACGGTTCAGAGATTCATAAATGCATCGTCAAGACGCGAGATCATATTTACAAGAAATGCATCTGAAAGCCTTAATCTTGTTGCTGCATCTCTTGGAGAAATGGTTCTCGGAGAGGGCGATGAGGTGATCACAACCGTTGTCGAGCATCA
>DOVL01000169.1 GCA_003520105.1 Lachnospiraceae bacterium
CCGGATACATCTGCTATAACAATCGCAAGATGTTTATCATCGATCATATAGTAGTCATAGAAATCTCCGCCGACTTCCTTCGCAGGATCCATACTTGCATAAATATCAAACTCTGGATGCTCAGGGAAAGCCGGGAACTTGTTCGGAAGAGTACTCCTCTGAATCTTCTCAGCAAGCTCAAGCTCAAAGCCTATTCTCTCCCTTTCGGTAGTCATCTGGGTTATATTTTCCGAATCATCTATGATACGTGTCTGCATCGAGCGGATATTATCATAAAGTGTTCCGATCTCATCCCTCGACTTGATAGGAAGGTCGATTATCTCTGAACTTCCTTCCTCGTCATCCTCCAGTGAGAAACCGTCTACGGCCTTTGCCAGTCTCTTAAGCGGCTTGGTAACCATCCGTCTCATGATAAGAATACTGATAACGATTGCAACAACAACCATTATAGCCACGAAGATCAGACTTCTCTTTAAAAATGCCTGCTGTGCCTCAATCTCGTCGGTAGCGTCATATGCGTAAATGAAATAATACTGAACCCCGTCCTTCTCATAAGGTACAACCTTCACAGCTTCAGTTGTTTTGCCATTTTGAATCGTGACAGTGTTATCACCCTTCTGCTTTTTGTATTTTTTTATTGCCTCAACATCATCATAATGAACTCCCAGATAATTAAATTCACTGAAACTTATATCATCATGACTCATTTCATATCCCTGCATTACAAGGAGATATCCATCAGGCACCTCGGCATACCCTGCAACATACGAAAGGCCCGCATAATTAGCCATTCCCGACATACCTGCACTTGCCGAGAAAGCAGCAGTCCCTATACCATAATAATCATAATAACCCTTATCATTATCCTCGAAGTAATCATAATACTCATCTTCAGAATAGCCAAGGCTTGCCGCCTCTTCTCTAAGCGCAGCTCTAAACTCCTCATGCTCTTCCACGGTCATTAACGTTCCCTTATGATAATCTATCACGTAGTTGGCGTCACACCATTCCTCCAGGAGATCGATATTTTCCTTAGCCACCGCATCCTCACGTACCTCTTTAAAACCATCAAGCTGCGTGACCCAGTACAAATGAGTAGTCTCTTCGATCATGCCGTCATTAAGCTCCTGATTGGTACTTTCGGCGGCATCGAGCTTCTCGTCAATCCTTTCCTTCGTCTCCTCTTTATATGAGTGATAATTGATATTGAGAAGCTGCATAGTGACCACGAGTAAGACGACCGTCAGAAATACATTGATCTTAACCTGCAGCGAGATCTTCCTCTTCTCTTTTTTTACCGACTTTTTCTCATCGGTTTCGTCCTTATTCTCGCCCTTGTTTTTTTCTGCAGCATCTTCACCGGCATCATCTTCTGCCACTTTAATTGTTTCTATTTTGATATCTTCCACGATATCTTCAGTCAGTTCAGTAACCTCAACCTTTTCTTTTGTTCCCCCCATAATATCCCCTCAAGTTTTCTAAAATCACTTGTTATAATTTAAATAATGCCTATCCTTTTTAACACAACTTAAATTATAATATATACATCAAATAAAAACAATAAAAACACCTTTCCGATGCGTATATAGTAAGTATTGTTTTGTGAAGTCTGCCGAACATCATGATGGCATCATTAAACTATATAACCGCATAAAAAGTATTTAAAGGGGGATTACCATGGAGAAGAAAACCACTAAGATTCTGATCATTATATCTGCTATCATTCTTGCCGGCGGACTCATCACCGCAGCACTGTTTCTGACGAAAGGAACGATAAAAAACAAAAAAGATAAAGGTTCCGATAAGGACGGAAATATCATCAACGGTCCGTTTCAGCCTGAGGAGATCAGGCAGGCCGGAAAGCACATATACTACTCAAACAGATTCATTGAAAACAACCATATGGAGAGAGACGAGGTACGTGAAGTCATGGATTATCTCGAAATTCTGGATGAAACCCTGACAGAAGACATCTTCGTCTGCGGTGCATACAAATCATATCTGGGAGGACGTAATATCAGCGCATATCAGTACCTGAACGGCGCAATCATCCCTGATGTTTATTATCAGTCCGCGCTGAACGCATCCTATCCCACTCTCGTTCTGACAGACCGCCACAAACCGGTCACTTCTCTTGATACCACTGATATAATCCCTGCCGAGGAGCTTTTCGATAAGGTTATGGATCTTGCCGAGATTAACCGTGATAAGATGTTTTTCGATAAAAACGACCAAACTGAAATCACCGGAACCTATCGCCTCGAATACGATGCGAACAAAGACATTTTATACTATTCCTTCAGAATTAACGAATACAGCGAAGTCTGTATAAATGCCAAAACCGGTGACTTTACCAAACAGCATTTCTGGGACGGAGTGTATGTCGATTAGAAAACCTCAAACTGATCCGGCCATGTTCTTCCGATAAGCACAAGATTATAATCTTCTGCAAGCTTTACGGACTGCATGGTCGGCACTGATTTGGACACCAGAACCGGTATACCCGCCGCGACGATCTTGCCGACCATATCCACCGGAACTCTCCCTGATGTGAAGAGCATGCACTCTGACAACGGTATATTATTGAGAAGTGCATAGCCAACAGCTTTATCAACGGCATTGTGCCTGCCGATGTCTTCACAGATATATAAAGTTTTTCCTTCTCTTGCAAGGATGCAGGCATGACTTCCACTCGTCATTTCATGAATTCCTGTTCCTTTTTTGAATTCCTCTGCGAGTTCAAAAACCCACTTCGGCTCCCACTTATAGTCCGGGAGTTTTTTCAGTTCTTTACTCCGTCCATTTCCGGAATAGGTTCTGCTTCCGGCGCAGCTGGACGGAACACTTACAATTGTTTCCTTCCATGAAATATCGGCGTTCAGGATCACTTCTGCTTCATCCTCATCATCAGAGAAGCTTATCTTAGCAATATCTTCTGCCTTCTCAATAAAACCATCTGTAAGCAGTCTTCCTGCAACAAGTTCTCTCAGATCACACCTCGTGCAGACCAGCCTGTAAACAGGATGAGAATTAATGATCACCGTCAATACATGTTCCGATATAACCTTGGTCTGTCCGACACTTTTCTTACCATCCGGACTGAACACGGTTGTCGCGATATTTCCTATATTTTCCATGATATCTTCCACAATATCCATCCTCAAATCAATACAATAATTCTCTTCTTTCTGCTCAGCCAATCAAAACATATTCATCCAAGCAAAAAATATTCAGTTTTATGTCGTCATCGTCCAGATTGTTGTCGATGGTGAATAGTACAGAGTGATCTTCTTCATCACATTTATCACAATTATCTTGCATTCAAACACCAGATTCCTGTCAGTGACAAACACCCCATCCGGCGTTGTATAGCACCCTCTGTGAGACAGATCCATATATTCTTTTATTGTAAATACCTGCTTCTGACCATCTTCATCGGTAAGCCTGACCCGAAGCGGTATGACCGTACCATCTGCCGAATGCTGACATATGACATCAACCTTTCGCGGTGATCTGTAATCTATGCTCATACGCCTCACCTCTTGATCTTGTTATAGAACATATGTTCGTTTTTGTCAAGAGGCAAACTCTGTTAATTATTGATCTTTATTTCGTGCACGGCGATCCTTCTCCGGATGATTTCGGTAATAAAACTCTTTATCCTTATACATCTCTGCATCCGCCATCTTTATAGCCTGCCTGATATTTTGCTCGCCTTTACAGAAAGCGGATCCGAAGGCAAAACTCACATCATCTGTATTTTCCGAAAGCTTACGGATCTCGGAAAGCTGTTTTTCCATTACCTCCTCCGTGATATCCGGACAAAGGATCACAAACTCATCTCCACCGGCACGGTAGATCTCCCAATCTCCGAACACGAGCTTCAGAAGCGAAGCGGCTCTGATGAGCAGCCTGTCGCCTGCTTCATGCCCTTTTTCATCATTTACGGTCTTCAATCCATTCAGATCTCCAAATACAACTCCAAGAGTCTTTGTAGCATCATAACCTTCTGACGAAAACTTTTCCACACGCTCATTCATGGCATTTCGGCTCTTCAGCTGTGTCAATTCATCTACCATACTCTTGACTTCCAGACGTGCCAGCAGCTGATGATTATAGATTACCGCTGCCAGCAGGAAACTGCTGAGTTCCAGCGTCTCCTTAATCTTCTCCTCGGCAGTAGTGTCATAGTTTGCAACCCAGATAAAACCGACAAGCATCTGATTTGAACGAACTGCATACAGGATGATGTTATGGATACCGTGTTGGCAGAGTGAACGGTACCATTCCGGATCACGTTCCTCAATAACCTTAAGATCCTCCAGAAGCAGACAGTCACTGAGCGCAAGATCTCTTTCCCATGCTTCGGCCGCCTCAAAAGGAGTCCTGCCCATTTCGGCGGCAAATGTCTCAAGATACTCATCCCGAACACCGCTTTCACTGATAAATGTACAGGTTCTTCTGTTCTTATCGACCGTATAAAGAGAGCATTTTTCTGCTCCGCAAAACTGTTTTATTTCCTTTGCTACAGCTGCCATGGACTGATAAAAATCAGGAGTCTCGTGTAATTTGATGCTGATATCCATAACCGCATTTGCCACCTCGGACGATTTCTGGGACATCGATTCGGTTTCCACATTCTCCGAGTAAGTTATCACATAGAGGCAGTAAACCGTCTTCTTATCATCACTTTCCTGCACCTCTTCAACCCACGCATCTCTGACCGGAATATAAAAGCCCTTCAGCCATACTCCGCGGGCATTCACATAAGAATACAGCGGATTGGATGTACTCGCACATCTATACACAAAGCTTTCAAAATTCAGATCCATCCAGTAATTACGGTAAGGAATACCCGGATAAAACTCCGGTGCCGCAGGGTTCATCTGCAGCATTCCTATATTTTGCTTATTTACTGCCATAAGTCGTATCTCGCTGAAGGATCCGTCCTCCAATATATCAAATGAATACAGGCTTGCGAGCCCGTCAATCCCCTCAATCCATGACTGAAAATCCATAACACTACCTCCCCATATCGACAATATTTCATTCCATAAATCTGCTTATGTCGTCATAATAATCACAATCAGCATGAAGTAGCTGCCTATTCCTCATCGTTCCATATATAATAATACTCATCTTCGTCATCCCAAGGAGTATTTCCTTCCGTGGGCATCTCTTTACCTGTACTTTTTACTCTAACACTAAAAGTGCAACATCCGTGCATGATTCTTATTTAAAACTCACTAAGCATCTTCAGCATTTTCTCCTGCGATACATTTTCAGTTTTCATCGCACTCATGGTCTTTATTACGATATTCCTCGTGTCCGGATATGTGCAGTCCTTACCGGCGAGCGGACAGTTTTCACAATTATAGCAGTGTAACTTTGGAAATTTTCGTTCCATAATGGTTTCCGGATCCGAAACGTCTTCCGCTATACATGATGCTGTATCATCCGGGTACAGCTTTCTTATCAAAGCCTTTGCTTTTTCATCATCAAAGCTCCAGCTGAGCGCACGGACATATTGTACCATAGCTTTATAGTATAACTTTTCTTTCTCGTTGCTTTCGTACATATATAACTTCTCAAAGAAATGTATTGCTCTGTCATACTCCTTATGCTTCATAGCTATCCATGCCGCAACCTTTTCAAGCATGTATTTTTCAGACAGCTGCCGTGCAGTGGCAAAGCTCACTAAATTATCTCTGGTGCTGTTCTCATTAAACAGAATAAGCATGAGCAGACGGTCCTCCTCATCTTTATCAAGAATCGGAAAATGATCCCATGACCGCCTCGCTTTTCTTGTAGTTACAATATCTTTATATTTGATCTTTCCGTCAACATATATCTCTGTCACACCCGGTACAACGATAAAACAGCTCGGAAATCCCAGGAATGAGCAGTCACGTACCATCGGGTGACAGCCCTCAGCATAGAGAAGCCCGAACATGCTCTTCAAAAACTCATGGTTATTCTTTCCTTCCCACTGATCCCATGGAGTATATTCCCAATCGGGTTTATCCGTCAGAAGCTTTGCCGGATAATACCCGTTACCGGTTTTTGAAATATTGGTAATATTATGATATTTCGCTGACTGCTCTACCGTACCCGGTCTTGCCGCATTTGCAAAGTCCTCCATATTTCTGCCTTGAAGCGATTCCGTAAGTGTACGCTCCATGGCAATTGCAAATGACGGATGTGCTCCAAGCTTAATCCCAAAATTGCCGGTTTTGACATCCGTGATCATAAGCCCTGCTACAGGCCAGCCTCTGCCCATTGAGCAGTCAAGAGGAGTAACCCTGAAGTGACCTTCTGCATGGATCTGCTCGATCAGCCTGTAGAAGCTGTACTTCTTCAGCTCTTCCTCAGGAATGACCGGAGGAACAACCTCCCCCTTCAGTATCGCAAGATTCACAGCACGTTCGAATACCTCAGAAAGTCCCTGCACCATAGCTTCCTCCATGGTATTTCCCGCAGCCATCCCGTTTGAAAGCGTAAACTCAATAATGAAGCTTATCGGCAGCCACTGTATTTTTCCCTCTACAGGATCTGCAAAAGGGACAACCGTTATCTTATTATCGGTCCTGTTATATAATCTGGAAAGTTCCTGTAAAAATCCGACTCTTGAAACATAATCTGTAAGACCCATCTTTTCGAACATAATCGATGAATACGGATCAGGATTATCCGCTATGTCAAAAATACTCACATCCTTCTCATCAGGGAATTCGCGGAAACCGACCTTATCTTTCATGTCATCTCCTCTGTCCCTGTAGGTGATGATATTATTTTCCAGTCTCTCTATCAGTTCGCCATAACCGCTCGCCGTGGCATAAAGCTCATCTGTGCCTTTACCGTTGGTTCCATATTCTGTCGGATGCAATGTGATACGGCAGGACCGCGCCCCCTCATAAGATTTGTCCCCCCAGCTTATCACCGGGAAGAGCCCCACCTCATGAAGTATGCGTTGTATCTCAAGCACGGTATCCTCAGGTTTTCTATCTTTGAATTTTGAATAATCCATCTGTAACTCCTCCTGCTCTCCATCCGATACAGCTGTCTCGTGATATCCCTTCTACTTCGACAGCCTTCCCAAAAATAAAACCATCACAGCTCCGACGCCAAGAGTGCCGGTAAAAAGCGCCATGTCAAATGTATTTCTCATACCATCGGGCGATGATATGTAATTTCCTGTTTTTTCCTTTCTCGTTATCATAGCCGAAATTATCTCTCCGGCTCTTTTTTTACAATCATACTCCGGGAAGAAAGATGCCGCCTTAATAAGGAAGGCAGCCCGGAGTGCATTACCGTTTTCCAAAATATCCTGCCTATAGAGCTTTTCCTCATTCATTTCAGATCTAAATGCCTTTCTGAGACACTCCATTGCAGAATCCCTTTTGTCCCCGGCAAGTACGTCCATAGCCAGCAAAGCACACAAACCTATCCCTGCCGCATAGCATCCCCTGCGAGGCTGAATAACTCCATCCTTTGGCCAGCCCTGCAGCCTTTCATTCCATCCCTTTAACATTTTTTCAAAGCATTGTGAAGAACGAACATAACAGGTCTCGTCACCTGCAGCCTCACCTGCAAATGCAAAAGCAAGTCCTGCCCCGGCAAGCCCTGTAAAAGGATCATTATCCGTTATTTTCATTGCAGCCAGTTTGTCTGCATAGCGTGTGATCAGACTCTTATCAGCCTTTACAGCACACAATGCAATAAGTAAACCTGCATAACCATTTGATATACCCGGAAGTTTTAGATTAAAGTCTTCTTTATCTGTTAAGCATCCGAGCAGCCTTCGACATATTTTATCATCTGACAACTCCTTCAAAATAAGCCCTGCCAGTATCATTTCTCCATATCCAAAACGCAGCCCTGCAGTTATATTATCCTGAATTCCTTCTTTTTCCAGAATCGCCAGTTTCTCATTCAGTTCACAAATACACTGTTTGATGAGTTCCTCTGCCGCAGTATGTAAGCTCGCCAGTTTCGTCTCTCTGAGTACAAGGCCGCAGAATAATACCGTCTCTGCCTGAAGCGGAGCCATTCCCCAGTCTCCCTGGACATAATAGCCCTGCGAAGCGCTTAAAAAGAATATTCTCCCATCAGGTGTGATCATCTTTTCTTTATTTATTTTTTCAAAAATCTCTGCTATCTCGTTAGTCAAAGTCCCCGCGGGATCTGCCTCACCTGTCATGCCGGAATCACATTTTATCTCTGCCACATCGGAACCGCAATCTATATCTGCAGAATCCCGCTCTGTCTCCCTCACATCGGAACCGCACTCTGTCTCTGCAGACTGCTCATCACTATCCAGCAATGCATGCTCGAACGTCCATCTTACCAGTTTTTCCTCCATAAGTCTGTCCTTATCGCAATACTCACGAAGCTTCGAGCTTATATATTCATACGGCGTGCGCCTGTATTCTTTTTCGATCAGTTTTTTTCCATCTGTACCATATAACGACTCCTCATTCAGCCGCACACAGTAATACGGAATATCCCCTTCGAGATAACACATTTCCTCATAATCAAGTATTTCCGGGACAAGACGTTTTCCTCTCCGACGTAAGGCAAACTCATCACGCCGCATCACGTTCCTTTGTTTCTCCCGTGATTTCAGACATTCAGGAGATAAGTATTTATCACAAAAATATCCCTGTACCTTCGGACTGTTATATAAAACCCTGAGCTCCATATCAGGATAACCGCCGAGGAGCTTCTGAATATCCTCCGACAGCCGGAGCATACGCCTGTATCCCTCTGAAAATCCATCCATAAATTGCTGTTCATATCCGCTGACATCAATAGTATTTCCCTGCCATACAGGAAGACTGCAGCCCTCTTCTCCGTCCTTATATAGTGCAGATGCAGCGTAAGGTTCAAAACACTTTCGTACCGGCAGAGTGCCCATTCTCAGCACAGATTCATATATTCTGATATCTGCAGCAGTCCGATTCATAACGTCTGAAAGTCCGGCTTCCGGCGTGATCAGATTCTCTGTATCTATCAAAACCGGCCATGCTCCGCAGGCCATGATGTTTTTTTTATGAATATCTATGCTTCCAAGCACGGACAATACGGCCGTAAGCGCTCCGAATCTGAAGAAATACAGCCTTGCATCATTTATATCCTCCAGCGGTTCGGCCTTTATCTCATTACAGAAACCGTAACCTTTCCCCCATACCACATCAGCAGCTCTTGTAATATCAGAAAAGCCAAGCATTATAATGTCACGCCAAAGAGCATCCACCTGACAATCGTGTGGTTTATAATATATTACGCCTGCCTCGGTATTTATTCCCTGCACAAATCTTCCATGCTGTCTGGAAAAAAAACGCTGTTTACGGAAGGAAAGTATCCTGCCGGAAGGTCTGCCTCCAAATATTTTCTCACTTATTTCTTCCTTCGACAGCGCATAACGGTCAAGAAGAAGCACCTCACTTTCAATAAAGTTTGCAGTTATCTTCTCCTCAATATCCCGAAGAAACGGAAAACGCCTGTATATCATGTCGGCATCTTCTTTCAGTCTATCGGAAAGTGCCTGTACAGCCTGCTGAAGCCGTGGTGTCACCGAATCAGACATAACGATTTCTGCAGTAAATTCAGCTTCTCCCATCTCAAGGGACAAAAGCTCAGTAAAGCACCCGATATAGATATCGCACAGCCTATCGTAAAAAATATCTTTAATATCATCTTCTGACTGTATGCTAAGAAGCCGGTCCGCATTCCCGGTCCGGCTTCTTAGCATTTCTACTATTTGGGCAGATCTACTTCGCAACGCTTCAGTACATCCACCATCTTCAAAAAGCTCCAGCCATTGCTTCAGTGTTAAGTTCATTATTTGTCCCATCCGTTATAAGTTTTGCTGACATACTCGGAAAGTGTCTTATACTGTCCGTATCCACGTTCTGTACAGACTTTTACTTCATCAGGAATATCCACGCCCGCAATTTCATTCATTAGAAGGGCTCTTCTGTTTATCTTCTTTCGAATGATAAAGGCCTGATCCTGCCACACTTCAATAAATCTGCCGGGACTTTCAAGTGAGGCCAACAGTCTGTCTGATATCTCATCCGTAAGCTTATCCATCTGTTCGGGAATATATATGTTCAGATTGTTTCTGCTTCTGCAGACATATCCTGCATACGCAACAGAAGCTCCCATAAACTGCAGCGCCTTCTTAATCTCTTCCGCTGTTTCTTTACCATAACTATATGAAGTGGATACCAATACCGCTGCCGTCTTCCCCGCCAATTCAAAGCGATGTGCAAAGTAAGCCATCCTGTCTATCACACATTTTGCAAAGCCCGACATTCCGGCAAGATACACCGGCGAGCAGAAGAAAATAATATCCGCTGCCAGAAGCTTCTCCTTGATCTTTGCCATATCATCTGTTTTATCAAGCGGACACATCCCCTGGTTAAAACAATTATTGCATGATCTGCAAAAGGAAAGCCTTATGGTATCTCCTGTGATACATTCATATTCTATACTCTCTCCCAAATCTGCCGCACGCTGAGACAGCTTTTCTGCCACCATATTCGAGAATCCGGCTGTAATGCCATTCTCACCGGAGCACGAAGAAACAATCGAAAAAACACGTATCACAGATTCCACCCCACTATCATTAAATTTCTCTGCCGTATATTTCCTTTAATTCATCAAGAAGCTTTTCCTGTGAAGCATTTTCTTTCTTCATGCCTTTGAATGACTTGATGATTACCTCTCTTACAGCAGGATAATCGCATTCCGTGCCATTAAGCTGGCAATTTGCACAGTCGTAGCAATTCATTTTCGGGAAATTACGCTGCATTATATGGCTGATATCACCTGTGTCTTCACTGACTCTTTTTACAATTTCATCTCTGCATAGCAGCTTTATTACATCAAGTGCATTTTCATGAGATGCGCCCTTTTCAATGAGACGACAGTACCGATGCATAGCCGAGTAGAACTCCTTATCCTCATCAGCCGAAGCAATTACGCTCATATTATTAAAGTAATGCCCCGAAAGAGCATATTCTCCATGCTTTAGCGCTATGTATGCAGCAATTCTGAATGCATTATACTTTTCCGAAAGCTGTCTGCCGGATATAAAAGCTATCTGATTTTCAATTACACTGTATTCCTTAAACCTGATAACATTCAGTATACGCTTTTCTTCCTCTTCCGTAACATCCGGAAATCTATCAAAGGACACTACTGCTTTATGTGCGCTTATCATCCCTCTGTAAGCCATTTTCCCTGTCGGAAAAAGGCCACTGAAACCCGGTATGACTATAAAACAGCTTGGAAATCCGAGGAAGGAACAGTCACGGAATAAAGGCTGAAACCCTTCCGCTTTAAGTAACTTTAGCATCTCGGCCAGAAAACCCCTGTTATCAAGTCCATCCCACCTTGTCCATGGGCGATACTCCCAGTCAGGAGTTCCTCTGAACATCGTATATGGATATATCCCGTCACCAGTTTTTCCGACATTTGGATAATTATGATAACCCCTGGCCTGTTCCGGTGAACCAACCACACATATGTTAGCGAAGTGTTCCATATTCCTTCCCTGAAGTGCCTCAGTAAGTGTACGTTCGATCGATACAGCAAAGGACGGATGTGCTCCCAGTTTGAATCCAAACCTCCCTGTCTCCAGATCAGAGATCATAAGCCCTGTTACCGGCCAGCCTCTGTCCAGCGATACATCATATAATGTAATACGGTATTTACCTTCTCTATGTACTTCCTCGATAAGATGATAAAAACTGTATTTTTTGATTTCCTCTTCGGGAATCTTCGGTGGAACGGTTTTACCATCAAGCAAAACTCTTGATGCTGCTCTTTCAAAGACCTCTGACATCCCCTGTACCATTGCTTCGATCAGGGTATTACCTGCAGCCATGCCGTTTGATCCACAGATCATATGCACTATATCTATCGGCAGATATAGTACCCTGTCGTTTAACGGATCTGCAAACGGCACACACAGAAGCATATCATTCTCATATCCCAGGATCCTGCTCATAAACTGCAGGAATTCAACTTGCGAGCCAATTTCACTTAAACACATAGCTTCAAAAAAATATGACATATAAGGATCCGGATTCGATATGATATCATAAATAGAAATCATTTTTTCATCGGGAAATACATTAAAGCCTGCCTCTTTTGTATAGCTGTCACGCTTATCCCTGAGTGTGATAAGACTATTGTTCAGTCTTTCCATAAGCTCAGCAAATCCACTTGCTTCCGAGTATTTTTTATCAGTTCCCTTTCCATTGGTACCGAGCTTGGTCGGATAAAGACTTACTCTGCAGGATTTTGCTCCATCATATGCATCATCATTCCATTTGAGAACAGGAGAAAGTCCTATATCATTCAGGATACTCTTAATAAGCTCTACAGTTTCCTCCGGTGTTCTGTCCTTATATTTTGAATAATTGCTCATAAATATTACCTCTGTTTATTGCAAACACCTGTTACAAGCAGGTTTGCACCGCCTTGCCATTCCCAGGCATAATTATCATGCAGATGTTCTCTCAGCCATTTACACTTCCGGCCTATCAGACTCCGAAAACGCTCCGCATCTTCTTCGGTTATACCAATATTCTCATCCGGCAGTGCCATAAACGCATCAAGCTTTTTTATCTCTGAAGCATAGAAAAGCTCTATATAACGAAGTTTATCCTCATCAGAAACTGCAGCATTCGAAAGTGTAAAAACCTTCCCTATAGGATATAGTGACACATCCTTTAAGCCCTGCCCGGTGAAAAACTTAGGAACATCCGAGCACTTCACACCCTTTATACGCGTTTCAAAAGGATCGGCACTAAAATATTTTGTATATATTTTCATATACTCTTTTTTTAAATCCTCAACCCACGTACATTCTTCAGGATATTCTCCTTCATTATTACATGCCGGCATAAAATTCATAGCTGTCACCGAAGAAATGATCCCCCCCGGCTTGACAACCCGCTTCATCTCACTCATCGCCTTTTCCGGATCCGGAACGCTTGTTAAAAACGTATGACTGGTGACAATATCAAATGTATTATCTTCAAAAGGAAGTGCCAGGGCGTCTCCGATGATAAACTCAGCCGGAAGCCCCAGTTCTTCTGCTTTTTCCCGGGCGTATTCTATGAATGGTTCTTCCATATCAATACCAACAGCCGACACGTCCTCATCACCTGAGACGAGAAGTCTGGTAAAATACCCTGTTCCGCACCCCACATCCAGCAGTCGTACGTTGTCCTTCACGCCGCACCAGTTTCTGACCAGAGGATATAACTCCTTCTGAATCAGAAACATGCGCGTGCGCTCAAGAAACTCCGGATTCTGAAAATATACTGACCATTTTTTAATCTCTTTCTCCATAAGCTTATATTTCTCCAAATATAGCTATGATCAGATTGCTCCTGCAGCGAAATTGGTAAGATTATCGATATTACCATCAGCTGCCCTGAGACCCCTGGCTTCTGAAATAATTCCACCCGCAACATTCTCAAGGTCATCATCACTGATTTCATCATTTTCAGCTGAACCCTTCGTAATCTCTACCATAACAGCTTCAAATTCTTCCTTACTGTAACCATCCTGAATAGACACCGCATACTCATATGCCTCGTCTATATCAGTAAAAGACTTCATCTTTGCCTGTATCTTTTCATCTGCTGATACCTTCTGAAAAAACTTCTCTAAATTCTTGTTCATGTTAATTCTCCTTAGCTAATATTACTCCAAATATATGCCATGATCAGATTGCTGTTGCAGCGAAAAGGGAATAATCAACTTCATCACCATCCGAAGCCCTGAAGCCCCCGGCTCCCTCTGTAATAGTTCCACCCGCAACACTCTCAAGGTCAGTATCACTGATTTCATCATTTATAGTTGAGCCCTTCGCACTCTTTGCCATAACAGCTTCAAATTCTTCTTTACTGTAACCATCCTGAATAGACACCGCATACTCATATGCTTCGTCAATATCAGTAAAAGACTTCATCTTTGCCTGTATCTTTTCATCAGCTGCCACTTTCTGCAAAAACATCTTTAGATTCTCGTTCATGTTAATTCCTCCTTGACTTATATTGCTCCAAGAATATACCATGATCAGACGGCTCCGGCTGACGATGCCGCAACGATAGCAGATCCTAAAAATGTGCCATCCATAAGAAGTGTTTCCTCATCAGTGGTCAAGCCTCCGGCAACACTGATCAGATCATCATCATTTATCTCTCCATCAGCAGAAATAGAATTATTGATCCTGGTCATAGCATCTACAAATTCTTCCTTCGTAAAACCTTCCTGTATAGTCTTTGCAATCTCGTAAGCTTTATCAGAATCACCTGCAGACTCCAGCTTTGCGCAAAGTTCCTCATCCTCCGAAAGCTTTTTCAAAAACTCTTTTAAACTATCATTCATTCCGCCCCTCCGTAGGTGTTCATCATTAAACCGCAAGTAAACTCATCGTTACAGCAGCTGTAGCAGCTGTAGCGGCTCGAGCTATACAGGCCGACGTTGATGTACCACCTGCAACATTGGCAAGATCATCATCATTGATTTCATCATTATTTTGAGAAGCAAAGTCTTTAATCTTCGTCATAAGCTCTGTAAACTCTTCCTTGGTAAAACCTTCCTGAACAGTAGCCGCATACTCATATGCTTCGTCCATATCAGTAAAAGACTGCATCTTTGCCTGCTTCTCCTCATCAGCTGCTACCTTCTGTAAAAACATCTTTAAATTCTCGTTCATGTTAATTCCTCCTTAGTTTTTTTATTATTGCCAGTGCCGCTGCACCTATTCCCGGAACACCGAAACTATAAGACACATCGAAGAAATCTCTAATTCCCTCCGGACTGGTGTGAAACACTTTAAGTTTTTCGTAACGCAGGAACATTGTATGTAAAATATCCTCTCCCCGAGCCGTAATCTCCGGCTGCCCGAGCAGATCTCCTGCCATATTTAAAAAGTAAACCGATAATGCGTTGCCATGATAAAGGCTGTCTCTGTATCTGAGTGTATTCTCTTTCATAACACTTTTCGCCGCCAGCTCTGCCACCTTCTCTGCGAGCCCTTTTGCTTCTCCCGAAACCGGTTTTATCTCTGAATCCGTTTCCATTGTAGCTGTCAGTTTTCCCTCTACGGATCGTAATGAACATATACCTATGCAGGCACAGAGCCCTATCCACGGAGAGTATTCAGATCTTACAGGAAGCCACTTGAACTTTCCAACCTCGCCTGTCCATCCGCATAGCTTCTCATTGTAGAGTCTGCAGAGTTGTTCATATGCCCAGCCGGCAAGCTCCTCACATTTTCCATTCCCGGTTTCCCTGAAGGACAGTGACATGGCTGCTCCAACATATGCTAAATAAAGTACATCCAGATCATTATCCGGCAAAAAGCTTATCAGTACCTGCGACGCATCCTTTATAAGCCCCATTTTTTTGCTATGCCCTTTACGGCTTAATGAAAGAGCTGTTATCAGACCTGCAAGCTTCGATATACTCTTCTTACTGTCAATCATATACATCTTTTTATCTGAAATAAGATTGATCAGTCCGTCATATATGTTCTCTGCTCTTTCGTTCCCTGCAGAGCACATCTCATCTATTCCCAGGATTAACGCACCTATTCCTCCATAGATATCCTGACTTATAGTTGCTCTGATATATAGCTCATCCTCCTGCAGCCATTCCTCTATCTTCTCACTTATAAGGCGTAAAGACATCTCTGCAATATCCACCGGATAATCAAAGCCTTGTCTATTGATTGTCCCAAAATATCTTAAGATATCCGATATACAGCAAGCCATTCCTGAGTATTTTTTATCAGCAAGATCCGGTGTCTGCGTCAGGAAAAGTATTCTGTCACCCGTACTGTGTATACCGCTCTCCCGGATATTGTCATTTATATCCTGCAAAAGCTTACTGATCTTGTCATCAAGTACTTCTCTGCTGTCACATTTCTCTATCTCCCATGCTTCTTCCTGCATGGAAACAGGGACAGCTGAACACCTGAGTGAGTTCCTGATCGTATCTGTTTCAAAACGCTTATCCTCTTCTCCGAATATCTCGAGAGTCTTAAATGCAGCTCTTCTTGCACTTTCCTTAAAAGCTCCGCAGCTGATTTTCTGATCCGGTGATGAACCACAGAGATCATATCCATCCAATGTTGTTGAATAATATGGAATATCGCCCTCAAGCAGACATTCCTCCTCATATTTCACAATCCCCTCATCAACATCATAATTATTATGCGTGAATGGTGTTCTCAACCGGTCAAGTATCCTCCGCTGCTCAGCCTTATCGCTTAAAGCCTTCGGTCTCCAGAGCATCTGCCTCATCAGGTTGTAATACTCGGTATTTCGCAGAAGATAGCGAAGCTCTGCATCCTCGAAGGATAAAAACATCTCCTCTATTCGTTTCCTGTTCGTCTGAACTCTTATATATCCCTCTTCGAATCCGGTAATGAAATCCTCTTCATAGCCCTCCACCGTATAGTCGTTTCCGGCGTATCGCGGAAGATGTCCGGAACCCGTAAAACTATGATATAACGGTGATATGGTCCCTGTTTTTCTTGTGTACCGTGGTAATACCATGGTGCGTAATACTGTATATGCAAATGAATTCGTCCGTGAATCTGCCGTCTTTCTTGTGACACCCTTTTTGGAGAAGCTTCTTAATTCCGGCTTGAACATTGTTTCAAGATCAATGGCACACGGTCTCACCCCTGCCGGTATAATATTATCAAAATGCATATCAACTGCACCTATCCCATAAAAAAGTGCCGTCAGAATTCCGAAATTATGATAATAGGTTCTGATATCACCCTGCTGCTCCGTTTCCTTTATCCGTAATTCCGATACAAAGCCACATCCATCACCGGTCACACAGTCTGCTGCAGCTGTACAGTCATTGAACAGCTCACTTATAAGTGTATGATAAAGCTTATCCAGCTTACAGTCATGAGGCTTATAGAAAAAGCTGCCTGCATCAGTTTTTATCCCAAATACCGATCTGCCATGGCGATGTGAGTCTCCACCACCGCCTATATATCCCATGATACGATCGATCTTTTTTCCACCTAGTAGCTGCTTCTCTATCTTCTGTTTATTGGCAAGAAAATCCTTAATGAAATCATCCTGACTATACCTGAAGTTTTCTGTCATCACTTCATAAAACGGGACTGAGAGAGGAAGGTTTTTGTCAAAATATCCGTAAGCGAAGGTTTCTTTTACTTCCTCCATAGCCCGGTATACAACTTCATTCTCTGCCTTTGTGGGATCTATCGCTCCAAAGGGATCTACTCTACGCATATTCTGAAGGAGCTGTTCACCTACCGTACGCAGATATACCGGTACCATCCGCTCCTTGTATGATCTTCTCATATCGGCAGTCAAATCATCCGTAAGAAATGATTTTATGCCCGGATTCTTCTCTATCAGATCACTTACAATCTGCCCGGCTTTAATATCCAGAAAACCAAGTGGACCATGATCGGATATATAATCGTAGAATTCATTCTGCTTCATTTATTTCCCTGTTTATTTCACATTGCCGATAATGATAATGATAATGCAGCGACAGATGCTACTGTGGTAAGAGAACCAATAAGCCCGGCCTCATCAGTGGTAGTCATACCACCTGCTACTCTTGAGAGATCAGCATCACTTATCTCATCACTCTCTGAAGTAGCCTTAGACAGCTTCGTCATAAGCTCTTCAAACTCCTCCTTTGTAAAGCCATCCTGAACAGTGACAGCATACTTATATGCTTCATCAATATCATCGAAAGACTGCATCTTTGCCTGTATTTCTTTATCAGCAGCTACTTT
>DOVL01000073.1 GCA_003520105.1 Lachnospiraceae bacterium
ATATCGAGCGTGAGAGAGGAATTACCATCAAATCACAGGCTGTCAGGATCATCTACAAGGCTGAAGATGGCAATGAGTATATCTTTAATCTGATTGATACTCCGGGTCATGTAGACTTTAACTATGAAGTTTCAAGAAGCCTTGCTGCCTGCGAAGGTGCTGTGCTTGTTGTTGATGCGGCTCAGGGTATAGAGGCTCAGACACTTGCGAACGTTTATATGGCTATCGGTCATGATCTTGAGGTTTTTCCGGTTATCAACAAGATCGATCTTCCTTCGGCTGAACCTGACAGGGTTAAGGCTGAGATAGAAGATATTATAGGAATAGAAGCTCATGATGCACCGCTTATTTCCGCGAAGAACGGTATAAATATAGAAGAGGTGCTTGAAGCGATCGTCAAGAAGGTTCCGGCTCCATCAGGAGATACGGAGGCTCCTTTTAAAGCGCTTATTTTCGACAGCCTTTATGATCAGTATAAGGGCGTTATCATATTCTGCAGAGTATTTGACGGTTATATTCATAAGGGCTCTAGGATCAAAATGATGGCGACCGGAACAGAGGTTGAGGTTGTAGAGGTTGGTATCTTCGGCGCGGGAAGATTTATTCCTACAGATGAAATATCAGCAGGTATGGTTGGTTATATAACTGCCAGCCTGAAAAATACATCCGAAACAGAAGTCGGCGATACCGTTACAGATGCTGATAATCCATGTGACGAGGCGCTTCCGGGTTACAAGAAGGCACGTCCTATGGTTTACTGCGGTATGTATCCTGCAGATGGTGCTAAATATCCGGAGCTCCGTGATGCTCTTGAGAAGCTTAAGTTGAATGATGCATCACTTTTCTATGAGCCTGAAACATCGATCGCACTTGGTTTCGGCTTCAGATGCGGCTTCCTCGGACTGCTTCATCTTGAGGTTATTCAGGAGAGACTTGAGAGAGAATATAATCTCGACCTTGTAACAACAGCTCCCGGAGTTGTATACAGAGTATATAAAACAGACGGTGAGATGATCGAGCTTACCAATCCTTCAAATCTTCCGGATCCATCTGAGATTGATTATATGGAGGAGCCGATCGTCAGTGCCGAGATCATGGTTACGACAGAGTTTACCGGATCGATAATGAAGCTTTGCCAGGAGAGGCGAGGTGTCTATCTCGGTATGGAATATATAGAACAGACAAGAGTTCTTCTTAAATACGAGCTTCCGCTTAATGAGATAATCTATGATTTCTTTGATGCACTGAAGTCACGTTCAAGAGGATATGCATCCTTTGATTACGAGATGAAGGGCTACGAGAGATCTAAGCTTGTTAAGCTTGATATACTTATCAATCATGAAGAGGTTGATGCGCTTTCTTTCATCGTGCATGCTGATTCGGCTTATGAGAGAGCACGCAAGATGTGTGAGAAGCTTAAGGAAGAGATTCCGAGACATCTCTTTGAGATACCTATTCAGGGTGCTGTCGGCGGTAAGATTATTGCCAGAGAGACTGTTAAGGCTATGCGTAAAGACGTTCTTGCCAAGTGTTACGGTGGTGATATCTCACGTAAGAGAAAACTTCTTGAGAAGCAGAAGGAAGGCAAGAAGCGTATGCGTCAGGTTGGTAACGTTGAGATACCGCAGAAGGCTTTCATGAGCGTGCTGAAACTTGATGAAGAGTAATTTGATGATTTAATAATATGGAATGATATATATTCCACGAGTATGCATTTTACTAATACGAGGGGGATATATATAGAATAATATAATTATATGAAGAAAGATCTAAGCATATACATACACATACCTTTCTGCCAGAAGAAATGCGTTTACTGCGATTTTCTGTCATTTGCTGGCTGCACTTATGCCAAGCAGCTGCAGTATATTGATTCGCTGATACAGGAGATCAAGCTGTATAAGCCTTTTGCGGACAGATATAAAGTCAGGACTATTTTTATAGGCGGTGGTACTCCATCACTTTTGGATGAGGTATTTATCGGAAATATACTTTCAACCGTAAGAACCGTATTTGAGGTGGACAGATTTGCCGAAATTACTATAGAGGCAAATCCCGGAACACTTAAATACACAAATCTGCTTGCCTACCAGACACATGGTATAAACAGACTCTCCATCGGACTTCAGACAACCGATGACGAAGCACTTAAGAGGCTGGGCAGGATTCATAATTTCGACCAGTTTGTTGCAACATTCAAATCTGCCAGAAGAGCAGGTTTCAGAAATATCAATATAGACCTTATGAGTGGAATTCCGGGACAGACGGAGCATGATTTTGTTGATACCATTATGAAGGTTATGGAGTTTGAGCCGGAGCATATTTCAGTATATTCGCTTCAGGTCGAAGAAGGAACACCTCTTTATGAGGATGAATATCTGCGCAACATGATACCAAGTGAGGAAGTTGACAGAAGAATGTATGCCATGACTAAAAAGGTACTTGCTGTCAATGGTTATGAGAGGTATGAGTTCTCAAATTATTCAAAACCTAAATATGAATGCAGACATAATATAGTATACTGGACCGGAGGAGAATATGTCGGTTTTGGTATCGGCGCGGCATCATATTTTAAAGGACAGCGCTTCAGTAATACCCGAGACATTGACAGATACATCGAGATATTTCAGGAAAATCAGTCGGAGATAGCTGCCGGTCAGGATAAGTTCACTGTATTTGATAAAGTAAGTTCGGAACTCAGGGCAAATGTTGAAACCTTGTATATCGACAGCAGGATGGAGGAGTTCATGTTCCTCGGTCTAAGGATGATCAGGGGCGTGAGCCGAAACGAGTTCAAAGCACGCTTCTCCAAGGATATTTATGAGGTTTACGGACCTGTTATCAATAAATATACTGATGAAGGGTTTATGATATCGGAAGGCGATAATATAAGGCTTTCGGATAGGGGAATAGATGTCTCAAACATTATTCTTTCGGATTTTATTCTTGACAGATAAAATGAAAAACAGTCCATTTTGAAATTGAGATCAGTTGTATTTTTGATACCCTAAATACTTGATTTTTTATTAAATATGCCTTGACAATTAACGGTCAAGGCATTATATTAATCTTAGTGTTTAGCACTCGACCCTTTTGAGTGCTAACAAAACAAAAGGCGGTGATGAATTGGATATAAATGATACTCTCGATGAGAGAAAAGAGATCATCCTGAAGGCTATCATTTCGAATTATCTTGAGACCGGTGAACCGGTAGGATCAAGAACCATTTCAAAGTATACCGATTTAAACCTTAGTTCAGCTACAATCAGAAACGAGATGTCGGATCTCGAAGAGCTTGGTTACATAGTACAGCCACATACATCGGCAGGACGAATTCCAACCGATAAGGGCTACAGATTCTATGTTGACAAGATGATGGCTGAGAAAGAGGAAAGCGACGCAGCTCAGGGAGCTTTACTTGAAAGAGTTGATAAGCTCGAATCGCTGCTTAAACAGGTCGCAAAGGTGCTTGCCTACAATACACAATATGCAACCATGGTAACTTCTCCGAGGATGCATAACCGGCAGATCAAATTCATTCAGCTGTCTCAGGTGGATGAGAAGAGGCTGGTAGCCGTGATAGTTGTCGGAGACAATGTGGCAAGAAACAGGCTGATCGATGTTGACAGGTCGCTGTCCAACGAAGAGGTGCTTAAATTCAATCTGCTGCTCAATACATTTCTTCAGGGGGCATATGTCAATGATATAAATATTGAGATGATGCAGACCATGAGGGAACAGGCCGGAGATTATGCAGACATACTTGAGAAGATATTCGAAGGAATAGTAGACACGGTGCATCAGGCTGAGGAAACAGAAATATATACGAGTGGTGCATCAAATCTTCTTAAGCTTGGAGAACCCGGAGATGTGAGTCGGGCAAGCGCACTTCTTGAAACATTTGAAGACAAGCAGGAGCTTGGTGAACTTGCTTCAGCTGCTCTTCGCCATGATGAAGAAAGTGGCGACAGTAATATCCAGATATACATCGGTGATGAATCACCGGTCGAAAACATGAAGGATTATTCAATAGTTACATCGACTTATGAGCTTCCTGAAGGAGCGAAGGGCACTATCGGAATAATAGGTCCGAAAAGGATGGATTACAAGAAGGTCGTAAATACATTGAAGAGTCTTACGGACGAACTTGATACCATATTCCGAAAGGAAGAGAAAAAGGGGTGATTAAAGAATGGCAGGAATGAGTATGGCAGAAATGCTCCAGTCTCTGCAGGACGAAAAGGAAGAGAAGGATGGTTCCGGAACTTCCAAAGGTGCGGAGAAGGTCGTTAATGTAGTTATTGGGAAGCCGATTGACGGAACCATAGTTACAGTTGATGATGAGCAATATATAGCTGCAGAAGATGCCGACGCAAAGAGACCTAAGCCTGTTCCAAAATCCAACAGAAGAGGAAACAAGGAACTCATGGCCGAACTTGACAGAACCAAGGAACTTGCGGAAGGCAACAAAGAAAAATATCAGAGACTCATGGCTGAGTTTGACAATGCCAGAGCCAGAAGTGAGAAAGAAAACTCCAAGATGTTTGATTATGGAGCCAAGGATACACTTGAGAAGCTGCTTCCTATAGTGGACGACTTTGAAAGAGCTCTTGAAAATGTTCCGGAGAACGAAAAGGGAGCTTTCTCAGACGGAATTGAGATGATCTACAAGAAGCTGATGGATACACTCGGCAGTATAGGTGTTGAACCTATGAATGCTGCAAATAAACCGTTTGATCCGAACTTCCATAATGCAGTCATACATGTAGAAGACGAGAACTTCCCTGAGAATACTGTTGTCGAAGAGATGCAGAAGGGTTATATGTATAAGGACCAGGTTCTTCGTCACAGCATGGTAAAGGTTGCGAATTAACATATATTTACAAATAAACAAAGAATAATAAGATTTTTCTTAGGAGGAAAAATAAAATGGGAAAGATTATTGGTATTGACTTAGGTAC
>DOVL01000140.1 GCA_003520105.1 Lachnospiraceae bacterium
TCTTCATCTGCATTTCCTTCTGACCTGTTCTGAGATAATAGTCAGCAACCTCCATTCCCAGATGCCTGCTTCCGGAATGCACAACAAGGTATGTATTCCCATCCTCATCTCTGTCAACTTCAATGAAATGATTTCCACCACCGAGAGTACCGATACTTCTGTTGGCCTTTCTTGCATTGATCCCTTTGTAGCATCTGAGCTCCGAAAGATCCACTCTGTCTGCTAGCTTATGTTCCTTTTCACGAATCCTTGGTCCGACAGGTACATTTTCCCTGATAACAGAATCAAGCTGCCGGAACTGAAGCCCTTTTGTTTTAACTCTGGCCATAGTCATTCCACATCCGATATCCACTCCCACAAGACTCGGCAGGATGGAATCACCAACCGTCATAGTAAGTCCAATAGTTCCTACCTTGCCCGGATGAACATCCGGCATTACTCTTACTTTGCTCCCTTCTACGCTCGGATGATTACATATCATCTGAAGCTGTTTTCTTGCGTAATCGTCAAGAGCATACAGTTCATTTTCAACTGTATAAACGATTGCATTTGTATATTTTCCAAATATTGTAATCATAAATTATCCTTCTTTCTATTCGTGTCTTTTACACCTTCCATGAATCATGCCTGTCCTTGTCCTTCTGCCGTTTGTCTCGTACCGATTTCATCTTCAGAGAACTCTTACGTGGCTGATATTTGGCACAATTCTTGCATTTCTTTAAATCAACCTTTACAAATCCTTTTTTACAATCTGCATCCTTACAAACATAATAGATGCATGGTTCCAATCTATCTTTCATTTTAATATCCTCTCTCGCGCCAAATGTCTGCATATACATGCTCCACGCATAAAGCCACTTGGCTCATTTTCTACACACAAAAAACACCTCCGGTGCAAAAAGTATCTGCACCAAAAGAGGTGTTAGTCATCCAAATAGTATATCAAAAATAAGAGTAACCTTTTACCCCACAGACACACTAAGGACAACTGCCGCCTCTATGTTACTTATTGAATTGTTTAATCCTGTTCTTCGCATATTGTCCTCCTTTTCATCATGGGTTAATAGTTACCGAAGCATAAAGCTTCCGGAGATTCGTGCTGTCTCCAAGTCTGTAGTATAAACAAACATAATCGATATGTCAATGGTATGTCGCTGTCAGAGATATTTCTCCCGACCTGTCAACTGCATGATTTCCGATCACACACATTATTTCTCATTTTCACGAGAATCCATCTTCCGATAAATTCCGGCAAGTATTGCGCCGGAAATATTATGCCATACAGAAAAGATGGCTCCCGGAACCGTTGCCATTGACATATCCGGGAAAGAACTTGATGCCAGTGAAGTTGCAAGCCCGGAATTCTGCATTCCTATCTCTATCGAAACTGCCTTCTTTCTTGACATATCCATCTTAAACAGTACTCCGATAAGAAATCCGCATAAGTATCCCAGCAGGTTATGTAAGATCACGATTACAAGTATTATTAGTCCGGCATTCATTATCTTCTCGCTATTGTGTGATACGACAGCCGCAACAATCAGACAGATGGCTGTTACAGATACGGTAGGCATGGCATACATGATCCGCTGAGTATATTTCCCAAAAAGTTTATTGATCAGCAGTCCCAGTCCGATAGGTACCAAAACCACCTCTATTATTGATACAAACATCGACTTAACATCCACACTTACAGATGTTCTAAGATATAGATACGTCAGCGCAGGTGTTAAAAAAGGTGCAAGCAGAGTATTTATACTTGTCATTCCCACAGACAGAGCGGTATCACCTTTCGACAGATATGTAATGACGTTACTTGATGTTCCTCCCGGACACGTTCCGACAAGAACCACTCCAACCAGAAGTTCATCACTCAGTCCAAATATTTTGCCAAGTACATATGCGAGAACCGGCATTACAATAAACTGTGCAAGACATCCGACTATCACATCTTTTGGCCTTGAAAATACCACCGCGAAATCGGATAACTTCATCGTCAGCCCCATTCCGAACATAACGATCATCAAAAGATAGTTGATCCAATCCGTTTCTATCCATAGACATGTTTTCGGCAGGAACAATGCCAAAGCCGCGATGGCCAGCACTATCCATGCCATGTATTTTCCAACAAGCTCGCTAATTCTCTTCATTTTCAAATATCTCCAAATAGGGCAGAAACCATATAATACGGTTTCTGCCTGTAGTCATCAATTTAGTTATTTCTGTGAATCCCCACACATCTTAATTATAACTCTTTTTCATAGCAAAGAAAATCCTGTTCATACATAAATATCTCACCCACAACACGAAATCCAAAAACTTCATAACAGCGTATAGCTTTCGTATTATATTTATTTACAAGAAAATGGATTCCCTTATAGCCGCGCCTCTTTAACTCTTCCATACCATGACGGAGCATTATCCTTCCATAGCCTCTGTTCTGCTCTGACGGAAGAACGGCCAGCCTTGCAAGCTCTCCTTCAGGACTTAGATTATCATCCCAATAAGATATCCTGTCGACCTCCTCATCTTCTTCAAGCGAAATTGCAGCCATGATCTTTCCGTCTTTTTTCAGAACATAAAGTGCGTCTCTCGACAGATCAAAATCAATCGTTTCATTTGACGGATATTCCTCTGACCATGGGCAGAATTCACGCCCCTTCTGCATATCATACAGAGAAAGGATTTCTGCTCGGTCACCTTCAGTTGCTAATACAATTTCATAATCCTGCTTATCCATTAAACAAATAGTTTTATCCTTTCATATTCCGGTATTAATGTCCTTTATCCCGGAATCATTTTTTTCATTCTTCAAATCGTTTCCTTAGTTATCAGCAGCATCATGCTACCTTGATACGAAGAGTTACGATCAGCCCATCTTCTCCATTTCGGCAGGACAGTCCGCCGCCCATCTTCTCCATCAGATAGTTTGAGATGTAAAGTCCGAGGCCGGAGCCATCCTTACCGGATGAGTTTGACCCTCTGTGGAACTTCTCCATTATAACATCGATCTCATCATCCGGAACACCGCCGCCCTTGTCACTTATTTCTATGACAAGGTAGTTCTCGGAGGTGGTTTTCCTTGTGTTGACAGTTCCATCCGAACCATTCTGAGAGCTCTCAGTTTTATCAAAACGACTCGAAACAGTAATCTCCGTATCGGCATATTTATAGGAATTGTAAATAATATTACTTATCACCTGGTTGAGGCGCATCTTATCTCCGAGCAGAACCGCATCCTTTATATCAAGCGTTCCGACCTTCTTCAGATGATCAGCTTCCTTAACCATCCTGACAAGCTCAGTTGAATCAACTTCTTCAACCTTAACCTCCAGCTGTTCAAGCTCCTCCAGAGTTGCGTGGAACAGATTGGAAATAAGCCTGTCAATCTGATCAGCCTTACCATCTATCGCAGCTATGGTCTCCCTCTCTGCATCAGTTTTCGCTGTAAGACTCATAACCTCAGCCATAGCTTTAATTGATGCTACTGGAGTCTTAATATCATGAGAAAGCTCAGCCACAAGCTCCTTCCTGCTGCGGAGAGCAGCCTCTTCTCTCTCCCTTGAGCTTCTCAGTTCCTCACGCATTATATCGAAAGCCTCGGTAAAGCCTCCGAAAATATGATCTCTGTCCATATCAAGCGGAGTATCCAGATCACCTCCGGCCACTCTTACAGCAAAATCATTCAGCTTATCAAAAGGCTTAACCATCCTTCTGTACAGGAAGAAATAATATATCGTGAAGATCAGTATAAGAACAATTATCATCAGCGCTAT
>DOVL01000239.1:0-6699 GCA_003520105.1 Lachnospiraceae bacterium
ATCATCAACCCGGTTGCGTCGCTTCTGAATGACAAGGTTTATGCGATACCTGTTGTTTTCATCGTGGGATGGAGAGGTGAGCCGGGAGTTCATGACGAGCCACAGCATATCTATCAGGGTGAGGTTACTATAAAGCTTCTTGAGGATATGGGAATAGAAGCTTTTGCTATCGGCAAGGATACAACGGACGAAGAGGTTGCCGAGAAGATGAAGGAGTATAGAGAGATACTTGCTTCCGGTAAGGATGTTGCATTTGTTATCCGCAAGGGCGCTCTCAAATACGACGAAGAGGTCGAATATAAGAACGACAACACGATGGTCCGTGAGGATATAATCAAGCATATAGTTGCCGCAAGCGGTGAGGATCCGATAGTTTCAACCACCGGTAAGGCGAGCAGAGAGCTTTTCGAGACAAGAGTTGCAAACGGTCAGTCACATAAGTATGACTTTTTGACAGTCGGTTCTATGGGCCACAGCAGTTCGATCGCTCTCGGCGTTGCGATCAACAAGCCGGAGCAGAGAATATGGTGTATCGACGGCGACGGTGCAGTTCTGATGCATATGGGTTCTATGGCGGTTGTCGGAGCAAATAAGCCGGCCAACCTGATCCACGTAGTGATCAACAACGGAGCACATGAAACTGTCGGAGGAATGCCTACAGTTGCAGCAAACGTTGATCTTGTAGCGGTTGCAAAGGCATGTGGTTATCCTTATGCAGTATCTGTTGACACGTTTGAAGCGCTTGACAGAGAGCTTGAGGCTGCGAAGACCAGAAAGGAACTCAGCCTCATTGAGGTTAAGTGTTCTATAGGAGCAAGGGACAATCTCGGAAGACCGACAACCACGGCACTCGAGAACAAGGAGAATTTCATGGAGTATCTTGCTACTCTGTAATGATGCGATATTCGGCTTATTGCTTAAGAGCAATCAATTCATGGACTTAGAAAAATGACTCCGTTAAGAGGTGATCGATAAATGAAATATTTCAGTAAAGAGATAGAAGAAGAAGGATATCTGTACAAGACTGCCGGAGTTAAGGCGAGGGACGATGTGGAAGATATCCTGAGGAAGAAGGGCTTCAAGGAAGTTTATATTCCGACGGTGAGCGGTGACAGAGAGAAGGCTTCGAAGGTTAAGAAGCTGACAGCTCACTTCAAGATCAGAGATATCTGGAAGAAGAAAACAGCTATGATCGGAGAAGGTGATGTACTTTTTGTGCAGTATCCGACGCTTGAGCATAGTATATTTCTCTCTTCGGTTTTCAGAGATCTGAGGAAGAGGGGAGCGAAGATAATCTTTCTGATCCATGATCTGGAGTATATCAGGCTTGCGGTGCCGGGCAACGAAAATATGACCGGTCAGAAGAGCAAGAGACTGGAGATCGAGCAGAGAGCACTGCATTTCGGCAACAGGATCATAGTGCATAATCAGGCGATGATCGACAGGATGGTTGAACTCGGATTTAACAGAAAAAGACTTGTTTCGCTTGATATATTTGACTATCTGATCCCTGAATATTCGGATGAGAAGATGGCCGGCAGAAAGAATGAGAAGGATATGCCTGTTATAATCGCCGGTAATCTCAGAAGAGGTAAGGCTGAATACGTATATAATCTTCCTGAAACCGTTGAATTCAATCTGTATGGCGTGAATTTTGAGGATGAGGGCAAGAGTAATATTCATTACAAGGGTGAGTTTCTGCCGGACGAGCTTCCTTACAGCCTGGACGGAAGCTTCGGACTTGTGTGGGACGGTGATACATCCGAAACCTGCAGCGGAGTTTACGGCGAGTATCTGAAGATCAATAATCCGCACAAAACATCACTTTATCTCGCTTCCGGAATTCCGGTACTTATCTGGAGCAAGGCTGCTCTGGCCGGATTTGTAAAGGAGAATGGAGCGGGAATAGTAGTTGATTCGCTTTATGATATACCTGATGTGATCGGAAAGATGTCTGATGAGGAGTATGGTAAACTCAAAGCATCTGCAGAAATACTGTCCGAAAAGCTTCGCGCAGGATACTATACCAGGAATGCCATATCCGCATGTAAGAGGCATAACGGATAGTGGTGTATGTGAGACACATAATTGACAGCATCTGTATGAAAGAATCATAATAGATAACATCTGTAAAAATCAGATGATAAAAGGAGAAAGCGGCAAATGAATATTTCAGAGCTAAAAAAGCACAAATTCATTGTTATCGGATATGAGCACTACAATCCTCTGGGGGTTATCAGAAGCCTCGGAGAAAATGGCATCAGACCTATAGTTATCATGCTGAAGGATGATGTTAAGATCGCTTCGATGAGTAAGTATGTTGGCAAGCTGTATTTTGTTAAGAACAACGATCAGGCATATCAGCTACTGCTTAAGAAATACGGACGCGAGGAGTACAAGCCTTTTGTTATTCCGTGCGATGATAATATCACAGAGCTGCTTGATAAGAAATATGATAAGCTGAAGAACAGATTTTATGTTGCAAATGCAGGAGCAGCGGGCAGGATAACGCATTACATGAACAAGTTCACACTCTGCGATCTTGCAGAGAGACACGGGCTGAACGTTGCGAAGTCATGGGTTGTTAAGAAAGGAGAGATCCCTTCGGATCTGATATATCCGCTGATAACCAAACCGCTCACGTCTTATCCGGATTGGAAGCTGGATTACAGAGTATGTAACAACGAAGAGGAATTAAGGAAAGCATATTCTGAGATCAAGGGTGAAGATCTGATGCTTCAGCAGTACATCACCAAGGTTAATGAACTGTGCCTGGATGGATTTGTTGTTGACCATGGACGTAAGATGCTTGCGGCTATTGCATCT
The DNA here is from genome assembly GCA_003520105.1 of Lachnospiraceae bacterium. Taxonomy (GTDB): domain Bacteria; phylum Bacillota; class Clostridia; order Lachnospirales; family Lachnospiraceae; genus Eubacterium_Q. Next base: position 2,827 of record DOVL01000239.1, read on the forward strand.
ACTTATACATACATACTTCCGGATTATTTCAGTATGGAGATGGTCGTTAAGAATTTTGATAACGAAGCTCTTAAGAAAACACTTCAGGCTATGTTCGCCGAAGTTGGATTTGAAGGAATCTTCTCGACCGAATTTATGATAGATAAGGACGGAAAGCTCTGGTTCCTGGAGATCAACTTCAGAAATTCAACATGGAGCTATGCCGCTACAAAGCTCGGAATGAATCTTCCACTGCTGTGGGCTGAGGGCATGATTACAGGTGATATCCGTAAGGATGCAGAGAAGGCTATTCCGGAAAACTATATCGCTCTTGCAGAGGTAGATGATTTTATACAGAGAGTCGTTAAACACAAAATGATAGGCGTCGGCAAGTGGATCAAGGGACTGAAGAGGGCAGATTGTCTGTTTTATTGGAACAAAGACGATAAGCGTCCGACGATAGTATACTGGATCAACAGAGTCACGAGAGTTATCAAGAAAAAACTGCACCTTTATAAGGCTCAGGAACACTGAGAGGCAGGTAGACAAAGTTGAAGAAGAAACCAAATGCAGTATTTATCATTTCAGTGTTAATATCACTTTTTATCATTGTTTATGGTATCGTTGCGAACGATACGCTGGCCTCGGTTTCCGGTTCGATCATGGTCTGGGTCAGTGATAAGTTTGGATGGCTGTATGTTCTGAGCATCTTCATCTTCATGGGTTTCCTTCTGTGGATCGCATTTAGCAAATACGGAAAAGTTAAGCTCGGCGGAGATGATGAAAAACCTAAATATTCCAATTTCAACTGGTTTGCGATGCTTTTCTGCGGAGGAACCGGAATCGGACTTGTATTCTGGAGTATAGCGGAGCCGCTGTCACATTACGTGGCACCGCCTGACGGAGTTGAAGCAGGAACCAGAGAGGCGGCGGAGTTCTCAATAAGAACCGTATTTCTGCACTGGGGAGTGACCCAGTGGGCATGCTTTGCGATAGTCGGTCTCGGAATAGCTTATTTCCAGTTCAGGAAGAAGAAAAATGCCCAGATCAGCAACCTGCTTTCACCGCTCATAGGCGAGAAGGCCGCATCGGGAGCTGTAGGCAAGGGAATAGATACCTTCGCTATAGTTGTTTCCGTTGCCGGAGTTGCAACATCGCTCGGCCTGGGAGTTTCACAGATCTGCGGAGGATTGAATTATCTTCTGGGAATACCGAATAACAAGAAGACATGGTTTATAGTTATATTTTCAATAACAGCCGTTTTTTTGGCAAGTTCGATAAGCGGTATTGATAAGGGTATCAAGATACTTTCCAAGGTAAATACATGGATCGCACTGATCCTGCTGGCTGTGGTTTTTGCAGTTGGACCGCATATATCGATGCTCAACACTTTCGTCAATGGTCTGGGACAGCATGTTCAGAATCTTGTCGGCGACACACTGATGATCAATGAGTTCGGCGATAATTCATGGGTCATGAACTGGAGAGTTTTCTACTACGCATGGTTTATTGCATGGACACCTTTTGTAGGAATGTTCATAGCAGAGATTTCCAGAGGAAGAACTATAAAAGAGTTTATAATCGGTGTGGTTATCGCGCCGACTGCATTTACGATAATATGGCTTTCGGTCTTCGGAACGATAGCCCTGAAGGCTACAGGAACCTACAGCCTGGATGCACTGGCACAGCTCGTTGCATCGCCTGAAACGGCGGTCTTCAAGATATTCAGTGATTATCCTCTCAGTAAGGTCATATCAGGACTCATAATTATACTGCTGGCTATATTTTTCACTACATCAGCCGATTCGGCTACCTATAGTCTGAGTGTCATGAGTTCGGACGGAGATACACATCCGCCTATTTACAAGAAGGTGATATGGGCTATAATAGAAGCAATGATCGCTTTCCTCCTTCTGAGTGTGGGAAGTATAAAACCGCTTCAGACCATATCAATTGCGGCGTCACTTCCGTTCCTCTTCATAATGCTGGCAGTTGGACCGGCACTGGTGAAGGAGCTGCGGAAAGACAAGAATGGTTCGCCCGGAAAGGGTAAGCATGGACTGATCAAAGATGACGATGCTGGACTGGTTGGTGAGGAACAATAGGGATAGATACAGAAAGGAAACATAAAGATGAATGTTGCATTACTTACTGCTGCCGGACTCGGAAGCAGAATGGGACAGGATATTCCAAAACAGTTTATACATGTGGAGAACAAGCCACTCATAATACATACGATGGAGGCATTTGAGAACCATCCGAGCATAGACGCGATAATGGTAGTTACGCTTCCGTCGTGGATCGATGTTGTCAAGGCTTATGCAAGACAGTTCAATATAAATAAACTTAAATGGGTTATTCCGGGTGGAGAGACCGGTCAGGAGTCGATATATAACGGCCTGATGACCCTTAAGGAGGAGTTATCGGAGGATGATATAGTTATGATCCATGACGGCAATAGATGCCTTGTATCAAGTGAGATCATCTCAAACAGCCTGGCTGTATTTAAGAAGCATGGAAGTGCCGTTGCTGCAATCCCTTGCGTAGAGGCCGTATTCAGAAGCAGTGATGATGGCGATTCATCCACTAAATCAATCCCAAGAGAGCAGCTTTTCAGAACACAGACACCACATACATATACTCTTGGTAAGCTTCTCTGGGCTCATGAGGAAGCAAAGAAGCGCGGTATAACAAATACAGCTGCATCATGCACACTTATGGCAGAACTTGGAGAAACAGTGTACTTCTCGAAAGGATCTGAGGAGAATCTCAAGATCACAACAGTTGATGATATGATGATCTTCAAGGCACTTCTTCATACTAAGAAGGACAACTGGTTGAAGTAAACCGGTAAAACTTTAAATTGTATTGTAATGATCAGATAATGAATAAGATCGGCTGCGATAAAGCGGCCGGTCTTGTTTTTTTAGTCCAGATGAATCTTTTCCGGATCATATTTTAATTCATAGAGCTGACAGTGTGTTTCTCTGTGCTCTTCATCGGGAAGTGTCATGTAGTCACCGTAGAGGTTTGAGAGATAGGTGTCGTAATACAGCGGAACAGGGAATTTGCGGCCGTTAAACGGAAGATAAGCGGCGGATGCCATGCCCTCGCGAACTATGGTTTCCTGGTCCCAGTGTACACCGGCCATGCTGGCGCCGACGAGCTTACAGGTATCGAAATCATATTTGCGACCGATAAGATTCATTCTGAGCGCAAGTCCTCGCGGATTCAGATGCTTGGCAAAGAAACCGATAAAATGCTTAAGTGTACGATATTTCTCGTTTTTGATGAAGGCTTTTCTGATGGATGAACTTCTTAAAACCTCAAGGACCATCAGTTTTCTGTAGAAGATCTTTCGTGACAGCTTACCGTCAGGAAGGCCGTCTATAGGGAAAATGTCAACAAAAACACCCATTTCCCTGTCTTCAACATTTTTGTAGATAACAGATGTAGCCTTGTTCCAGATACGTCCTGACGGGCGGATCCATTCTCTGTCCATTTCGCAGCAGGAAGCACCGTATTTATCTGCATAATATTTTCCAAAGAGCTTGAAAAACTTCATATAGTCCTTACGAGGCATCATGATATCGGAATCATCGTCCCAAGGGATGAAGCCGTTATGCCTTACGGCACCGAGGCAGGTTCCGCCGGAGAGAAGATATCTGATATTATGCTTCTTGCAGAAATCATCTATATCGCAGAGCATCTCGAACATAAGAGATTGTACGAGATGAAGTTTTTTGTCGTCAGCTACTATTTCCATGATCGTGTATCCTTTTCGTGTTTATGAATATGATTAAATATTATAATGATTGATTTGATGTTGTTGTTTCCGGTGGCAGATTATTGTGCGAATCGGCGGGATCAGTTCTTCTGCTCGGAAACGTGGTC
>DOVL01000239.1:6761-10631 GCA_003520105.1 Lachnospiraceae bacterium
ATGCGGTTGTAATCCTCGATATAATCAACCTCGGCCCAGAACATACCGGAGATGTCGATGACTTTTACGGGCATCTTCTCGGAGAGGGAGTAGACTACATTTTCCCACCAGACGTTGTGGGTCTGGGTGCCGATGAGACGGTCGAGTTCGGCGATAAAGTCGTTCATGAAGGATGAACTGAAACGGCCGATACCGACGTATTCACCGGAGATATCGTCGCCGGTAAGCTCTTTGCCATAGGCTTCGAGGATACCGTTTGTGAACTTGAATTTGTAATCAGCTTCTTCCTTGCGGCTGCTGTCAGCAAACATGACAGGTGACTCGGAAACGCTTATGATACGGTCCATAAGAACGCTGTCAAGGAATACGTCGGCATTCATGATGAGGGTGTCATCCGTGTCCTTCAGGAAGTCGCGGGCGAACCATGCCGAAGCAATTGAATTTGTAACGTCGTAGAAAGGATTGGTGTAGTAGCGTACAAAAGGGAAGTCCTTCAGGACGTCCTGAATCTTGCTGCCCTTGTAGCCGAGCACGATGGCTATATCGTCGATTCCTTTCTCGTGCAGCATGCGGATGGTGTAGTGGATGAGCTTTTCACCACCGATATCCACTGTGCATTTTGGGTTGCCGCCCAGATAGCGGCTTATACGTGTTCCTCTGCCTGCGGCTAAGAGTAAGACTTTCATGGTAATCTCCATTCTGCCACCGAAACGTGGTGACATGGTTAGTGATATTATATGGGTAATTTACGATTAACGACTGATATGAATTACTAATTGATTCTTCATTGGTTTGTATGATTCGTTTATCAGTATGTATTGTTATTTCGTTTGTTTCGTTATAGTACGCCTTTATTGAACAGGTCGACGAAAGCGTTAATTAGAACATCATTATCTGCAGGTGTCAAGTCTCCGATGTGGCCCACGCGGAAGACGTCGTCCTTCATGGCGCCACCGTTCGGACATATCCAGATACCGTATTCGTCCTTCAGGTGAAGGAAGATATCGTATGCAGAGTAATCCTTCACGTAGAGAGAGGTAACTGCATTGGATGGTGAGTCGGAGAAAGAAACGAACGGAAGGTTTGCGGCCTTCAGCTTTTCTCTGAAGTCAGTTGCGAGTGCGTGAGTGCGGCTGATCTCGGAATCAACTCCTCCGGCAGCCTCAATCATCTGCAGACGTTTATGGATCTCGAGGATGGTTCCTACGGCAGGAGTGAAAGGTGTCTGGCCTCTCTCAGCATCCTTAAGAGCCATCTTGAAATCGAGGTACATGCTTACTGAACGGTTCTCTGCAACACGCTTAAGGGCGGTTGGTGAGAGTACTACGATTGAGATGCCCGGTGCACAGGCAAGAGCCTTCTGGGAACCGGTTATTAGGACGTCGATCTTCTGGCCATTCATGTTGACAGGATCTGCAAGAAAGGCGCTGATCGCATCGACTATAAGGAAGATTCTTTCCTGTTTGCAGAAGTCTGAGATCATATCAATGTCGTAGAGGACACCGGTTGAGGTCTCGTGCATATTAACAAGAAGAGCAGTGTATCCCTGACCGGAATATGCAGATAACTGCTCTTTGGTAAGCGTTTTACCGGCTTCAAGTTTTATATCACTATGTGGAATATCGTGCCATGTGCATAGCTCCGCGAAACGTGCTCCGAAGCTTCCACCGTTAACAACGAGAGCCTTGTCGGCAGGCGTCAGTGTATTTATTATGGCTGCTTCCATAGAGGCTGTTCCGGAGCCTGTGATGAAGAGAACTCTGGAATCGTCACTTGCATGGGCGAAGTCCTTGATGAGTTTCTCGGACTCGAAAACAACGCTTGAAAACTCTGAAGTTCTGAAATAAGGAACCTGCTGTCCGCCGATCTCACAGACGTAATCCGGGGACTGTACAGGGCCTACGGTGAAGTTTAACATGATGTATACTCCTTGTATAAACTGATTCATCTTGTGGTGAGTGATCATCCGTGATGACAGGATGATTGTTGAACTGATCGTTGTTTTGATTCAGTTGGATGATATCAGTATTGTGTTATTTGTGTTTTATTATTATTCCACGGTTTCTGTGTGGTGTTTGCTTATAATAATTACTCAACAATCTCAGCGTGGTGTTTGTTTCGGTCGTCCATCGGTGGCGGGGTCATGTAATCATCACCGTAGATCTGACGGAGGACTGAATCGGCGTCAACAGGGCCGTTGATCATCTGACCTTCGAATGGGTATAACGCTGCGGACTCGAAGCAGCTGCGGTCGAAGGTTTCCTTGAAGCCGTATGCGGCGAGGAAGTTGATGACCTGCTTTGATTTCATATCGTATGGATAGCGCATAAGCGTTTTGTTGATCTTGTGGAGGCAGCGTCTGTAATCGATAAGCTTGCCGAGCCATTTGAAGCAGCCGGCGGCTTTCACTGCGAGGCGGCCTTTCCAGCTACGTTTACGCTTCTGATCGACGAGTTCATCGTACTGAACCATCTGGTTAAGGTTCCACCAGAAGGAGAGATGAAGCTTGTGGAAGAAACGCTTCAGCTTGGAATCAGGCATACCGTCGAGAGGGATAACGTCGATCCAAACGTATTCTTCACGAGGGATGTTGGCCATATGGTTAATGATCTTCATCTTTTTGGAGATCATGCGGGCCCAAGGGTATTTGGAATTGCCCTTCTGGTACATCATGAAGGAGTAGCCCTTCTTGAACTCGCTTGATTTGAGGCGGATGAACTTCTCGTAATCTTCACGCGGCATGCAGACATCAACGTCGTCGTCCCACGGGATGAAGCCTTTATGCCTGATAGCGCCGAGGAGAGTTCCTCCGAGCATATAATATCTAAAGCCGTGTTCTTCACAGACTCTGATGAATTCCTGTAATATGTCCAGCTCGGTCAGCTGGAGTTTTCTGAGAGAATCGTTTGACATTCTTGTTTGTGCTCCCTGGTTATTGTTAGGTGTCGTAAAGACCCTTGTATCATACTATAAAAGACGCATAAAATCAATAAACAGGCTGATTTTAATTGAAAAATCGGGTGAAGTGTGCGATAATAACATGGGTTTAATCTGAGGTCGTGAAAATGATTCCGGAAAGGAGAGAGAAGCGCATGAAAAGTTTTAATACAACAGCTGTGTGCATACCGTCAAAACATTATATGGTTGATCTCTCCGAGAGAGTCCGGGAAATCAAGAAGATGGTTGATGCCGGAAAGTACTTCACGATCAACAGGGCGAGACAGTATGGCAAAACTACTACACTGGCGGCACTTAAAAATGCTTTGAAGGATGAGTATATAACTATTTCGCTGGATTTTCAAAGTCTTGATAATGATGTGTTTGAGAAAGGCGCGACGTTTTCACAGGCTTTGGCGAGGATATTGATTGATGCAAGTGAATTCGGTGATCTTGTAATTCCGGAAAAGACTTTCGAGGCACTAAAAAATTATAGTGAAGCAGATGTTAATAGAGTCAAAATGGATGAACTGTTCAGAATATTCAAGAGGTGGTTCAAGGATTCTGAAACACCTGTTGTCCTGATGATAGATGAAGTTGATTCGGCGACAAATAATCAGGTTTTCCTCGATTTTCTGGCACAACTCAGGGAAGGATATATAAGCAGAGACAGGGATGGCATTCCAGCATTTCATTCGGTTATTCTTGCCGGTGTTAGGGATGTAAAGTATATCGAAGTGAATATTCGGGACGATGAGGATGCAAGGGAGATTATTCCGTGGAATATTGCGGCGGACTTCAATATTGACATGAGCCTCTCGAAAGCCGGTATCAAAGGGATGCTGGATGAGTATGAGGCGGATCATGATACCGGTATGGATACGGAAGAGATGGCGGGCCTTATAAGAGATTACACAAACGGATATCCGTTCC
>DOVL01000282.1 GCA_003520105.1 Lachnospiraceae bacterium
GCTGCTACTGAGATCCTCAAAGTAGATGCAAATGGTACTCAGTACCGTGTAGAGCTTGAAAAAGAAATGACTGGTAATTATAACATCTGTGATCCTACCCGAAATATCACCGTATCAGATGCCGGAATGACATCTATCGGATTAGTTGCCGTTTCAGATGGCTTCCTGAACGGCTTTACACCTCTTGCAGCAACACAGACATCGGAAAATGCTGACGGAAGTGTAAATCTTGCAGTCTATCCCAAGGAGGATCTTCTGGAACAGGTACTTCCGGATGCGAAAGACATAACAACTATCGCAGATCTGTTTGATCCTATTCTTACTGAATATGCAGTAGGTTCTATGAGCAGCGTACAGAAGGCTTATGATTACTATGATACAATGTACGGCTGGAAATCATTTGACGGTGAGGGAATGCCTATCGAGCTAATTATCGATGTAAAGGATTCACTGTCACATGAGGTGCCTGCTGACTCAGACAGTGCGCTTAAGAAGGTGTTTGCGGCTATAAAGGTGCTTCTGCCGAGCCTCAAGGATGTGCAGAATGCTGCTTTCATCAAGGATACCAACGTCATAATCTTCGGCAAAGCAAACAGCAAGCCTCTCGTAGGCCCCGGAATCATAGGACATGAGTTTACTCACGGCGTTATCGATAAGATAGTACATATGAAATCCAATGTTAAGGCAGGAACGATAAACGAAGGATATGCGGATGTAATGGGCTCTGTCATTGCAGGTGACTGGGAGTTCATGACAAAGGAGGTACCCACTGACTGGGAGTACTATGAAAGTGCTCTGAGAAGTGCGGCCGATCCCAATAAGTTCGGTTCTCCTGCAATAAAGGATACATCAGATGAGTTCTACCGTGAGTATCCGAAAGATGAGCATGATAATGCTTCTATCGTTTCACATACAGCATATCTTATGACTCAGAAGGGCCTTTCCAATGACAAGGTAGCAGAAGTATTCTTTGGTTCCATGTTCCGTCTCATATCAAATCCTGATATGGAGAGTGTGGCACACGCAGTTATCAAAACTTCCAATATGCTCTCCTACAGGAAGGAAGAACAGCAGGCAATTGCTGAGGCCTTTATGGATACCAAGATGCTTGATACCGAGGGCAAGATAAAAATAAAGGTACACTGCGGAAACCGTGATATCGCTGATGCAGTAATATCTATCGACGGCACTGAAGTAGGCAGAACTGATGATGACGGAATGCTGGTGCTTGATCTTGAATCCAGATGGATAGGAGACATAACAGTAGATGCAAAGGCTGACGGATTTAACGGCTCAACATTGTTAGGTTACTCCTTAGGTGATATTGTAGACTTTGACTTCAATCTTGCAGTAAATAAGGACTTCGGAAAGACTCACGGAAGTGATCCTGATAAAACAGGAGAAGTCACAGGAGAAAAGGTAGTAGTTACCATACTTGCAATGGAAGCTGACGGCACATCCGATTACGCAAAGGAGAAGGCTCAGGAATACTATGTTCAGAAGGGTTCAAAGATAAGCCTTCAGAAGCTGGTTGACGCAATGGGTATGGACGGAGTCACTACCGACGGTACCAAGATATACTTTGATACCGGTATCGTTCCGGTAGAGCTGTCATATCACATATACGGTTCGGATGAGGTATTCGATTTCAACAAGCCTATATATGAGGATGTTGTCATTGAGCCTGTAGTCGGTGTCGGAGGCATGGATTTCGGCGGACAGGATCTTGATGATCTTGCTCAGGAGCTTGACGGCATTTTCAACGGCGGAGGAATGAATTAAAAACATATAATCCCGCTTTTTTCAGAATAAGTATAAAGACCGGATCTGGGGATTCCCTGGTCCGGTCTTTTGAATTATCAGGATATAAGAAGTTCTCTCATAAGAACGAGGTCGAAGCTGTCAAGTCTGTTATCTGAGCAGAGATCGCCATTCTTCCAGTTTTTGATCTCAGTGTCCGGGACACCAAGCAGCCATTTCTGCATCACGACCAGATCAGCGATATCGCATTTGCCGCTTCCGTTGATATCGCCGGGAACATTTTCATTTTCCGGTTCCTGTATCGGAAGATCTGAGCTGCCATCGGACTTCATCCTGCCTGCGAACTTTAAAATATCAGCCTTCGCCTGGTCAGGAGACTGAGCTGAATATGAATACATATCAAGATCAAAGTTGTCATAGGAGCTTCCGCCGCTGATAAGGTTTGGTATATCCTGAGCCTCATTCCGGCTTCCGGCGATCTTATAGGCAAGTCCCTCATCGGGAGAGCAGCTGTCAAACTTGTCCCCGAAGGATTTTATAGTTCCGGAATACTGGTCCTTGCCCATATTTATAGCATAGAGAGGAGATTTAGTCCGTTCAAAGTAATTTGCTTCGGAGAATATTTTAGAGTTATAGGATGCACAGATACCGTACTCTGAATTATCCGAAAAGTAGTTGTTGAAGGAGTGGATGTGTGCATTTCTGGCACGGGGATTTCTGGAATGGGTATTGTTGAACCAGTTATGGTGGTAGGTGATGTAGTCCTGTTCCTGATCGTATCTTCCGCCTACAAGAGAAGTCTTATGGCAGTCCTTGAATTCGTTATAGGAAACAGTGACATGGTGAGACCATTTCATATCTACGGAGCCGTCGCCGTCAGCCTTGTCTGCATCAACGTGACCGCCTCCGGCGAAAGCGTTATAGCCCTTTTCAATGGTGTTATTGTGTACCCAGATGTGTTCAGAACGTATCTCGGTATTACCGGTCATGGAGATACCGTCATCAGGGTAACCGCCCAGCCATAGATTACGCACTTCACAGCTTGTACAACGCTTCATCTCGATACCCCATTCAACCAGGTCAGTATCATCGCCGATGCCCTCTATCGTAACATTGGAACTGTTCTGAAGGTACAGCATATTTGAACCGTCATTGTGGCTTCCGTCATTGGGTACTGTCCCGCTGGGAACATCGAGCTTGCCGATAAATCTGAATACCACATTCTTTGGCTTTGCGCTGAAGAAAATGTTATAGAGCCCGGTCTTGCCGTTATAGGTGATAGTGTCCTTGTTTTCGTTAGTCACATAGATAACGGTCATACCGTCTTTAAGGGTACCGTCATCGTTGTAGGCACCGATATCGGAGTAATTATAATGGGCATAGCCGCTTCTGTCGAAGGAAAGAGTTCTTACTGTGCATTGCTGCTCACTTTTATCTCCTTCTATTTTCAGGGTATACTCGGTATCGCCTTTGAGTCCGGGAATATCGACTCTGTCTCCACGGATGAGCTCCGGGTCGACTGAAACAAAGTCAGGACTGCCTTTTTCGGCATAGCTGACGGTTACGCTGCCGCCGATAACAGAGCTGTCCCACTCTGCATAGGCCTCCTCGAACCAGCCTCCGTAAAGAGTGACTGCTCCGCCGGCAGGAAGTTCTTCCGCAGAGACAGTTTTTGGTGCTGCAATGGAGAACTGTGCCAGTGAAATGAAAAGTGCTGCGATCATTTTTGTCTTTTTTCGCATTTTTTTGCTCATAAAGGATCCCCCTTAAAAATAAAATTATGATATTATAATACCAGTATTCAGGGGAGATGTTAATGATTTTTCACGCTTAAAAACTGACTATATAAGTCAAAAGATCAGTTGCCCTGACCTGCAATATGAACAGGCGGAATATCAACAGAGTAAAAAGAATAGTTCGGGATCAGACAAAAAATCATTTTTGACCGTATTATTGCTCCTGCTTCCAGATAAACAGAAATGAGTGGAGCGGCAGCAAGATCTTATAAATGAAAAACCTTCCCGGACGTATGTATCCGGGAAGGTTAAGCCATATAAATTTTATGATCCGCTGATGAGCATATCATAGGTCACACCGTATTTTTCAGCAATATCCTTAGCATAGGACGAGCCCTCCGGCTGTGCCAGAGCGACCTTGAATGAACGCTTGCCGTCCTCAGTCTGCATGATAAGCGAGGCAGCCCCTGCACCGGTGCTTTCACGGGTAAACATCTCGGCATCCTCTCCGAGTTTATGCATATGGGTATTGTATATTGTCCGCACTGCTTTGGTCAGGAGTGCTTTAACGGAGTCCTTTGCGATATAGTAGCCCTCCTCGAAAGAGGTCGTAGAGAAGGTCTCGTTCAGCAGCAGGAGACTTCTGCTTGTAGCCTGAGAGAACATCTCCTTGAAGCGGACGCACTCCTCTCCCAGTCTGCCCAGATCCATTGTCTTGTCCTCGTCAGCAGGGAAGTGGGTGTAGATGCAGTCACATGGAACATAGCGGAAGCTCTCAGCCGGAACGAAAAGTCCGCCCTGAGCCAGAACGAACAGCTGACCGACAGCCTGCGTGATCGTAGTCTTTCCGCCTCGGTTTGCACCGGTCAGGATATAGACGGTATGCTCCTTATCGAAGGTAAGATCATTCGGTACTATCCCGCTGAAATCCTCCATGTTCATTGCAAGCTTCAGGTTGTAGAAGCCTTTTGCCGACATGGCAGTTCCGTCCTCAGCAACCGGCTGCGGCTCGCTGAAAATACAGCCTTTTTCCATAAGGCTGCTGATAAACTCCGCACATCTTATGTAATATACGAACTCCGGCACCAATCCGGAGATATTAACGATAGCTACATTTGCGTATTTTGTAAGTGTATCCCTCAGCTTCTTCACAAGGGAGCTGAGCATTTTATTAACCACTGTATCCAGATAGAAAGTTGAATTGCCGGTACCATCACCGTCAGGAGTTTTTACGATGGTAGAACGGATATGTCCGTCTACAAAAGGATTGTTTCGCACAGCAGAGAAGCCTCCCAGCTTTTCGAGAAAAGCGCTGGCATTTGCAGTATTTTCCTTATCTATGAGCTGATAGTGCATATCGCCGTCCCAGTCTGAGGTGTCCCGGAGCTTGTCTTTAGAGGCGATAGCATCTGCGAAATTGCTGACGATACCCGATTTTTTGAAGGGCTTCTTATTCACAGAGACAAGTCCGATACTGACAGCCTCAAAGCGCTCGTTGACATTGATACCAAGGGTGACGCTCTGCACATCAGATGTTTTCATTTTCAGCGCAGCTATATCCTTCTTCATGTCAGCAAAGCAAGCGTCGTCATAAAGTCCGGCGATATAATCTTTCAGTGAGATAAGTCCCTCAGAACGTATCCTCTCATCAGAAAGGCAGTCTCTCATAGTTTCTACGGTCTTGATGTAGCTGTCCAGCTCGTCAAGGCGGTGAAAGAGATGCCACATACCCAGTTCCTCATCGGAGGTTTTGTGCATGGTCGAAAAATCCTGCATGAACTTTATCTTATCGAATAGTTCAAGTATAGTCTTTCTCAGCTCGGGCAGCCGGAGTATATCCCCGAAGATCTGCTGGCGGTAAGAGGCAACATTTGTATTATCTGTTATTTGTGAAAGAACATTTGTTATCATACGGCGTTCCCTGTTGTCGCTTGATACAGCCTCGCAAAATGCCTCCAGACCGAGGTCATGTAAAATATGATCGGGAAGCCTGCGGTATTCTATATCAGCTCCGATGGGATGCATCAGGCTGAATCCGTTGCTTTGTTCCATACTATCACCTCTCATAGCTTTTTCAAGGGGATCCAGATATAGCTGATCGTGTCAGCAGGATCTTTTGCCGGCGGCAGGTAAACTTCCAATGAATAATTGCCTGCTAATTCATAGCCCTGCAAAGAGGGGAGCCACTCCGACCAGATCTGTGTATTGACTGTCTGTATACTGCCCGGCAGAGGCCCTTTGCACTTGAACACAGCCCATAGTCCGCCGGGGATCTGGTACACTTCGCAGTCCGCCGGGATATCATCCCACGGCATATACAGGTCAGCTATCCAGTAGTAAAAATTCTTTCCGTCCATATCAGTGCTGATGCCGAACATCCCTTTTAAGCCCTTCATATCCGACATCCACTCGTTCCAGAATTCAGGGACTTCTGTATAATTCGTCTCTGTATTGAAACTCTTTTTGATGCCGATAACTGTAAACGGAGCCTTTTCCACAATTTTATAATCCAGCATACTTCCGCCCTCCAATGTGATCTTGATATGGAGCGGAGCAAATGATCTCAGATTTGCTCCGGATTCTCTTGCCTGTGACGGTGAGATGCCATGAAAGCGCTGGAAGGCTTTTGCAAAGCTGTCAGGAGAATCGTAGCCGTACTTCATGGCTATGTCGATCACTTTGCGGTCAGAGCAGGCCAGATCCTGTGCAGCCAGCGTCATGCGGCGGGCACGGATGTATTCTCCGACGGTCATACCACACATAGCGCCGAAGATACGCTGATAATAAAAGGGCGAAAGCGCTGCTTTCATTGCTATATCCTTAATATCAAGTGTCTCTGACAGGTTCTGTTCAATATGATCGATAGAAGCCTGAAATCCTTCGATCCAGTCTTTCATAACTGTCACCTCATTAAGTTCAAATTAATTATATCACATCATAGCGTTTTCATCCCGACTTTTTCTGCGCTCTTTGTCAGGTACGGAATGATAGTATTGGCTCTATCTATTATTATACTAAAATCTGCCGCTAAAATCAAGCGGCAGTTATGTTGGCTATGACTCCTGTGGATGATTATTCATAGGGAGGATTAATAGGATTTAAGTCTTTCTGTCATATAGGATCACACTACTCTTAAACAAGCTGCGGACACTGCTTTTTTATTTTGAGTTTTATCACGCTATAAAATTACACTACCCTCAAACGTGTAAAATATCATGAGCAGAATTCAAAGGGTTTTACTACCCTATCACCGCTTTTTAAGTAATAGCTTACGAGCTCAAAGGCATCAAAATTACATTTCCATTCAATAAGACTATCTGTACACTCCTCAAGAAGTTTGACCGCTTCATTAATAAACGGAGAAACGTTTTTTCAGTTTATAAATCCGCTGTTATCGGAGTATTGCCAAACCAATGATTTAAGCTGAGACTTATACTCAGCTATGTTTATGCTATCGTTTTCACTGTCAATAAAGCGGATAAAGCGCTCTTTCAGTCCGGAGTCATATCTCATCGCATTTATGAGAAATTTCTTTAACTGCTCAGGAGATGTACTGTCAATAAGACTTTCAATATCGTTATAATGCAGCTTTGAATGATTTTGTAAGTCCTCAAACAAATATAATACAGCAGCCATATGCTTACAA
>DOVL01000117.1 GCA_003520105.1 Lachnospiraceae bacterium
CTGAGCAATAAGACCTTTTTAAAACAGAGGTAATCGTAATGATACAAAAAACCTTCGTATTATCCCACAGAGATGAAATGTGGTCGGTTCTTATAGAATGGGAACAGTTTATCCAGGATAAACCTAAAAAGAATATGTTTATGGTCTTTACTGAGAACGGCATCGCAGAAGATAAGCTGTATGATGTTTTATCCCTGGTGTTCAGGAGGTATCCTGACATCTGCATGATAGGTATACATCAGGGGGCATCTCAAAGATACAGCGAATACCTGAGGATGTCCTTCTGCCTTATGGAACATACTACGGTAACGCCTTTTTCCTGTACATTTGAGTATATCGATGAACAGGGGGCTTTTGACGAGCTTTCGGATATGGTGGAACATATCGAGAACCCTGCCTGCATCATTCTCTTTGCGGCAGGAAGCTCAGCAAAGCTGTCCCGCCCCATGGCGATGTTTGAGAAAAAACACAGCATACCCATAGCGGGTGTCTGGACCGCGGATTTTGAGAATGTTGATTCGGATACTCATTTTGTATGGCAGAATGAAAAACTTCGAAGGGGCTTCGTGGGAGTAATACTTTCCGGCAAGGAGCTGATGGTGCATACAGAGCTTCTGACCGGCTGGAGACCACTTGGCAAGAGCTTTCAGATAGAGTTAAGGAAGAAGCTTACCGGATTAAATATCGGAGAGAATATAATTACAACTATAGACGGATGGAAAGCTACAGAGATATATGAAAGGTATCTCAATATAAAGCCTAACGGAGCATTTCTTGAGAACATCAGGGAATTCCCTTTCATGATAAAGAGAGGGAATGAGATCCTCAGCAGAAGCCCCTACAGATATGATGAGGCAGGACAGCTGTATTTTCTCGGGGATTTCAGGCCGGATGATGTCATAAGCTTTTCATCAGGAAATAAAAGCAGTATGTTCAGTGAGATATCATATAAGGTAAACAGGTTTGGAGATTTTGTACCGGAAGGCTCTTTCTTATTTGGAAGCGATACCAGACAGAATTACATGGTTACTGAATACAGAGAGCTTAATGCTTTCCAGAATATTGATGAAAACATCCAGCATATCCGTGGAAAGGGACAATTCCTTTTTACAGATGGCATAGGAGGCACTCACAATGTTTCCACCGTGATCCTTGGACTCAGAGAGGGTTTGCCCGACATACAGGAGCATATTGATTATTCGGATGCCATAAGCTCCGGTGAGGCGGATGCTGTGATCCCGCTGGCTGACAGAACCGGCATCTTTCTTCAGGCAATAACCGATGACCTGAATGAAGCTATCTCAAAAGCGGAAAGCGCAAACAAGGCAAAGTCCTCCTTCCTTTCCCATATGTCCCATGAGATACGTACGCCTATCAATGCCATCCTTGGAATGGATGAAATGATCCTGAGGGAAGGTGTGGATGATAATGTAAAGGGCTATGCCATTGACATCAAGAACGCAGGTGTTGAGCTCCTGGGCATCATCAATGATATACTGGATTTCTCCAAGATAGAATCAGGAAAGCTTTCAGTTATTCCTATAGAGTATAATACGGCGGATATGCTGAGAGATCTTTATCATATGATCAAGAAACGTGCTGAGGATAAAAAGCTTGAGCTCATACTGGAAGCCGATGAAAATATACCTGAGGTGCTATTCGGTGACGAGATCCGGGTGAAGCAGATCATTACCAATATACTCACCAATGCTGTCAAGTACACAGAGAAGGGGAAGGTATGGTTAAGAGTTAAGCTTGAGAGCCTGACTCCTAAAGAGGTTGTACTGAACATTGCTGTCGAGGATACCGGAATGGGTATCAAAAAGGAAGAGATAGGTAAGCTGTTTGAGGCATTTGAGAGACTTGACGAAAAACGGAACCGTACCATAGAGGGTACCGGTCTCGGCTTAAACATTACCCAAAAGCTTTTGAAGCAAATGAACAGCTATCTTGAGGTTCAAAGTGAGTACGGTAAGGGCTCAATATTCTCCTTTAAGCTAGCTCAAGGGGTGAGGTCTCCTGCGCCTATGGGATGGGTTAATGTTGATGAGCGGAAGGAAGATTATACCAATGACGGACCATCCTTCTATGCGCCTGAGGCTACGATCCTTGCTGTAGATGATACTGTTTTGAACCTTACCGTCATAAAAGCTCTGGTGAAGCAGAACAAGATCAAGGTTGATACGGCGGAAAGCGGTCAGGAAGCCATAGAGCTTGTGAAGAAAAACCATTACGACATCATTTTCCTGGATTTCCGTATGCCTGTTATGGACGGGATCGAGACCCTGCACCGCATGAAGGCGCTGGAGGGTTCGCCCTGCATGTACACTCCTTTTATCTGCCTTACGGCCAATGCTGTTACCGGTGCCATAGAAGACTATATGAAAGCCGGTTTCGACGATGTTGTAACCAAGCCGATCGATCCCAAACTTCTTGAGAAGAAGCTGAGGTTCTACATTTCCCCTGATCTGATACAGGAGGTTTCGGAAGGGGATGCTCCTGAAGAGGATGAACAGCAGGAGGAGACATTACCGGAAGAGCTTAGTGGAATAAAGGAGATAAATGTTAATGAGGGTCTCCAGCACTGCGGTTCTGCTGAAGGATATATTACGGCGCTCCGGAGCTTCTATGAAAGTTTGAAGGATAATATCAGAATTATTCAGGAAAATTTTGAAAAACTGGACGTAAAGAATTATACTATAAAGGTACATGCTATGAAGAGTTCGGCAAGGATAATCGGCGCAGCCGAGTTGTCAGCCCTGGCCAAGGATCTTGAAGCGGCGGGAGATGAGGAAAGACTTGATGTCATCCTCATGGATAACCCGAGGCTTATAAGTATGGCAGAAAGTCTCTATGAAGCATTGGATAAATACTTTGGCGAGAAAGAGGAAGACGATTCAGGGCTTCCGGAACTCGGTGATGATGAGTGGGCTGATTTTATGATAAGTCTTAACGGCTTTGTCGATATGTACGATATCGATGACCTGAAAATGATGCTGGAGATGTTGAAGGAATATCGTCTGTCAGAAAATAAAAAGAGGATTTATCAGGAATTGAGAAATGCGGCAAAGGGACCTGACTGGGGAAAATTGTCTGAGCTTGTGGCGGTAAAATAAGTATAGTATTGAGGACTGGAGATAACATTTTATGTATCTGAATAGTGTTTTGATCATAGGTGATAATTTGAATTTTATGGCGCAGGCCATGATACGTATCCTGAAGAATAACGGATATGTTGTATATACCTGCGGTTTTAACATTGACAGCATTCACGAAAAAGCAAATGATGCGGGAGTTTTCATCCTGTATCTGGACGGCGTTTCATTTACGGATAAAGCCGTCTTCAGGTATATACAGGATTTGAGCTCCAACAGGATCGTCTGCGCCATCGGAAAGCCTAATGAATACAAAGAGTTTTACAAGGTTTATCCTAAGGAGCGTGTCAACATCGAGATGCCTCATCCTGCCAATGTCATGATCCTTGTTGATCAGCTGAGGCGTGAGCGTACCCTGAGTGATGAAAGTGTTAATTCCGAAAAACAGCGTAAGATACTGCTGGTGGATGATGACAGTACTTTTCTTGAGGTATCCAGCGGCTGGCTTAAAAAATACGGAAAATATGATGTATCCATCGTAAATTCCGGTCCCCATGCCATTGATTATCTCGATAAATACACTCCTGACCTGATACTTCTCGATTATGAGATGCCTATGATGGATGGACCGGCGGTTCTCAGTAAGCTAAGACAAAATGAGCGCACAAAAAACATCCCTGTCTTTTTCCTTACCGGAAAAAATGACAGGGACAGCATCATGAAGGTTATGATGATGCGGCCTAATGGATATCTTCTTAAAACACTGGATCAGCAGCAGCTGGTATCAAGAGTGAATGATTTCTTTATCAGTCAGAAGAAATAATAAGATATAAACGTTGGTTTTGCTTAAAAAATAAAAAAACCATTGCTATTTTGATAAATGACTAGTAGCATATAACTAAATGTCTAAGGAGAAAAAAGGGATATAACCATTTTCCTAAAGCTGCGATATGATTTGTAGAAATTGTAATAAAGAAATATCTGATACATCAGCATTCTGCCCTAATTGCGGAATGCTGTTTGTTGTATCAACTCCTGAAAGCAGCCCGGAGATGCGTCGCAACGATAACCTTCCTTTTTACAGTGCGGAGCTTTTCCGTAAAATGGTACAGGAGGAAAATGCCCAAAGGGAAGCAGAGAAACCGGCTGAAGTTCAGGGTGATGCTGTCCCTGCGGAAGATTCCGCTGATGCTCAACTCGATAAAATGTATCTAAGAGCCTTACAGCTTGAGAGAGCGGAACAGGCAGAAAGAATGCGAAGAGAGGCTGAGGAAAGAGCGAGACTAGCCGATGAATTAGCCCGTAAAAAGGCGGAAGAAGAGCTTAAAAAGCGTATGGCGGAAAACGAACGCCATGACAGGGAAGTGGCTGAAGAGCTGGCAAAGAAAAATGTCATTGATGAAGAAGAGCTTGATGAAAAAGATTTAAAAGAGGATTCGGCTGAAGAAAAAACTGAAGATGAAGTTTCTGGAAATGTTGAAGAAAACGAAACCGGAAAAATTGAAGCTCCTGAAACAAGAGAAGCTGAAGCTCCTGAGAC
>DOVL01000145.1 GCA_003520105.1 Lachnospiraceae bacterium
CCATGAGACGTGCCGGAATAACCTTGGTATCATTGATAACAAGGCAGTCTCCCGGATTCAAATATTCAATTACATCACTGAAATGCTTATGCTCTATCTCACCTGTGTCGCGGTGAACGACCATCAAGCGTGAATCACTACGCTTAAGTAGCGGATCCTGTGCGATAAGTTCCTGAGGTAATTCGTAGTTGAAATCTGATACGTTCATTATTATCCCTTTTCATATTTTTAGTAGTTAACATTCACAAACGATTTGTATATCACTAACAACAAATATTAAATAATAGTTACAATCATCAAAATCCATATTATGCACGCAGTTCTATGCCCTGCTTGCCGAGTTCCTTCAGGATCTTCTCAACAGAAGCATTAACTTCAGCGTCTGAAAGGGTTCTGTCAAGTGTTCTGAAGTGAAGTGAGAATGCAACCGATTTCTTGCCTTCAGGAACCTGATCACCTTCGTATACATCGAAGAGTGATACATGCTCAAGTATCTTGCCGCCGTTCTTCTTGATGATCTTCTCGATATTTCCGACAAATTCAGTCTTGTCACATACGAGCGCAAGGTCACGGCTGCTTCCAGGGAATTTAGCGATTCCCGAATACTTGATATCAAAATCAGCAAGCATTGTAAGTATATCCATGTAGAGAACAGCAACGTAAACGTCACCCTTCATGTCATAATTCATAACTGCTTCCGGATGAACCTGACCGATATAACCGAGCTTAAGGTCGCCCTTAACAATCTCAGCCTGACGTCCCGGATGAAGGAACGGGAAGCTGCTTACCGGTTCATAATCAACTGCCTCATAGAAGCCAAGCTTGTCGGTAAGTTCTTCAACAACACCCTTGAGTGTGAAGAAGTCACCTTCGCCGTACATACCAAGTGTAAGCACCATTCTCTCTGTAGGAAGTTCTGTAAGAGGAAGTGCCTTTGGAAGATAAATATTTCCGAGTTCATAAAGTCTTACATTCTTATTTCTTCTGTTATAGTTTGTAGCAAGTGAGGTAAGCATTCCGTTAAGAGAGACAGTACGCATGATACTGAAGTCCTCTCCGAGTGGATTGCTTATCTTAACTGCCTTTCTGAAATCCGAATCCTCAGGAATAAGCAGTTTATCATATACCTTCGGGCTCTCGAATGAGTAAGTCATACCACCCGAGAAGCCGTTTGCCTCGGCGATATCACGAGCGATCGCATTGATCTCCTGATCAAAGGTAAGTCCGCCGATACCACCGTTTGTGCTTGGAAGTGTCGTAGGAATATTGTCATATCCGTAAAGTCTTGCAGCCTCCTCAGCAAGATCAGCCATACAATGAAGATCCTGTCTGTAGGTAGGGATTGTAAGTGTTCTGTCAGCCTCATTATATGTAAGACCGAGCTTGTCAAAACTGTGAAGCATAGCTTCCTCGGAAATATCCGTTCCGAGAAGTGCGTTCATCTTCTCAGGCTCAAAAGGAAGTGCCCATGGCTCAACAGGTTCAGGATAAACATCAACCATGCCCTGGAGAACCTCGCCGCAGCCCATCTCTTCGATAAGCTGGCAGGCTCTGTTGATAGCTTCCTCAGCAAGATTTGGATCAAGTCCCTTCTCGAAGGTGCTTGAAGCTTCTGTACGAAGGCCAACTCTCTTAGAAGAAAGTCTGATATTTGTTCCGTCAAAGGTAGCTGCCTCGAAGAGAAGTGTTGTCATATTGTCTGTAACCATTGAGTTTTCGCCACCCATGATACCTGCTATAGCAACCTCTTTCTCAGCATCACAGATCATAAGAACGTCATTATCAAGCTCTCTCTCCTGACCGTCAAGAGTTGTGAACTTCTCGCCATCCTTGGCACGTCTTACGATGATCTTATTTCCGGCAATCGTATCAAGGTCGAAGGCATGCATAGGCTGACCGTATTCTTCCATGATATAATTAGTTATGTCAACTATATTATTGATAGAACGGATACCCTGAGCACGAAGTCTCTGCTGCATCCACTTAGGTGAAGGTCCGATCTTAACATTCTTAACAACTCTTGCGATATATCTCTTGCAAAGGTCTGTATCCTTGATCTCAACATCGATATAATCGCTTGTCTTCTCACTGCTCTCCTCCTTAACTGTAACTACAGGAGGATTGAAAGGAAGATCAAAGGTAGCTGCTGCCTCTCTTGCCATTCCGAGGATTGAGAAGCAGTCTACTCTGTTTGAAGTAATCTCGTATTCTACATTTGCATCATGAAGTCCGAGCGCCTCAATAGCGTCATCACCCGGCTTAACATTATCATCTTCGCTGAATATGTATATACCGTTCTCCGGTGCTTCAGGATACATTTCTCTTGATGAACCAAGCTCCTCGATAGCACACATCATACCAAAGGATTCAACTCCACGAAGCTTACCCTTCTTAATCTTGATTCCGTCCTTCGGAAGCTCGCCTCCGTCATGACTGCCTGCAACACGACCACCATCAAGTACTGTTGGAACAAGTGCTCCTTCAAATACATTTGGCGCACCTGTAACGATCTGGATAGGTGCTTCCTCTCCTACATCAACCTGACAGATAACAAGCTTATCAGCGTCAGGATGCTTCTCAACCTTAAGAACCTTACCAACAACTATCTTCTCAAGGTTCTTGTCATATTCCTTATAGTTCTCAACGTGAGAACCTGAAAGTGTGATCTTATCTACAAATTCCTGAACAGGCATGTCCAGATCAGGAACATATGCTTTAATCCATGAAATAGGTGTATTCATCTTATTTTCCTCTTTCTTCCATCATTTACCCGAAAATACAGTTCATCCGGTCTTTCAAAACAACCATCAAACCTTACCAAGAGTTTCCGGGTATCATCAATTGATTACTATTTTTCGACGAACCGATCAGAACTGGTTCAGGAATCTTACATCGTTCTCGTAAAGAAGTCTCATGTCATCTATCTCATACTTAAGGAGCGCAACTCTCTCAAGTCCGATACCGAATGCAAAGCCTGAATACTCCTCAGGATTGATTCCGCACATTTCAAGAACGTGTGGATGAACCATACCGCAACCGAGGATCTCTATCCAGCCTGAACCCTTGCAGACATTGCAGCCCTTGCCATGGCACTTGAAACATGTAACATCAACCTCTGCAGATGGCTCCGTAAACGGGAAATGATGCGGACGGAGCTTTGTCTTGGTGTCCGGTCCGAAGAAGCTCTTAGCAAACTGATCCAGAGTACCCTTAAGGTCAGCCATGGTGATGCCCTTACCAACAACAAGTCCCTCTACCTGATGGAAGGATGGTGAATGTGTTGCATCAACTTCATCCGAACGGAAAACACGTCCCGGTGAAATGATCTTGATAGGAAGCTCTTTCTTCTCCATGATACGTGCCTGAACCGAAGAGGTCTGGGTTCTGAGAAGAATATCCTTTGTGATATAAAATGTATCCTGCTC
>DOVL01000149.1 GCA_003520105.1 Lachnospiraceae bacterium
TATGAGTATCTGGAGTGGACACCTCAGGCAGCCCGTTTCCTCGAGCTGAGAAATCATGCTACCATAAGGATGCTTGGAACCGAAGAGAAATCACAGACTCCTGATGCAGGAATAGAGTTGGGAGACCTTTTAAAGTATATCTCCGGCATGGGTAGTACAAAATAAGGTTATTTATGAATTATGAAAATATAGTCCCCGGAGTTTTCCTGAAAAGACCGAACCGTTTTATTGCGGAGGTTGAGATAGATGGCCGGAAGGAAACGGTTCACGTGAAAAATACGGGACGGTGCAGAGAACTTCTGGTACCGGGATGTGAGGTATGGCTTACAGCGCCGGGGACTCCGGGAAGAAAAACAAAATATGATCTTGTGGTTGTGAGGAAAAGCACAGGGGTGTTGTTCAATATCGACAGTCAGGCGCCAAATAAGGTGGTGAAGGAATGGCTTTCGGAACAAGGCTTTGACAGGGTGATCCCGGAGTTCACCTTTGGTGACTCCAGGATCGACTTTTATATGGAAAAGGGTGACGAAAGGTTTCTGATGGAAGTCAAGGGCTGCACTCTGGAGATAGACGGTATGGGATATTTTCCTGATGCGCCCACAGAGCGTGGAGTTAAGCACATACGGGAGCTTATAAAGGCCAAAGCCAGGGGGTACAGAACTATCCTTGCATATGTTATACAGATGGAAGGGGTTTCCGAAGTGAGACCTCACAGGGAGATGCATCCTGAATTTGGGGAGGCCATAGATGATGCCATAAATGCCGGAGTGGAGATATTGTTTCTGAGATGTAAGGTTGAGCCGGATAAGCTGTGGATTGAGCCGGACTCGCCGCTTCGGAAAAACACTTAATATGAGCATGACAGAGTGTTTCTTTTTCATATAGTACAAGGATAGGGAAGATCTTTTATCCTATGGAACTTGAAGAGGTTTATGCAGGTCTCGAATATGTGTTATTTTTTTACAATTAACCACTAACCCCGTCCATTTTGCTGGTTATTTCACTGAAGCGTTTTATCGGTTTATCTCAGACTGTAATATGTAAATGTTGCTCCGGAAGGGATGCCATGGGCACGAAGACCATCTTCGACGCCGGAACGCGCATCACCCGGAATAGATTCAGGCAGATGAACAGTTACATCATCAGGGATACCTTCAAAGGTATCAGGCTGATAGTGAGGAACTCCGTCTATGGCATTCCCGTCATCTATCTCATCCATGATGGCAGTAGTAAACCATATGTCCTTAAGAGCAGTATTTCCTGCAAGGATCCTTGAACCGATTCCGTCTCCGCATTGTCCTCGGAAGTAGGCAGAAGTAAATGTAGAATCCTTGAAGGCTTCATCCGCGATTCCATATACATTGCCTGTCAGCCACCAGCCATCTTCTGTATACATATGATAGTTAGGGATACCAAGCTTATCGCTGTTGCCGTGATATCCGGTTATAATTCCCGGATTGATACAGTCAAAGTCAAAGGTGCTGTCAGGGATGAAATCTCTGGAAGAACCCATCCATGCAATCTCCGGATATCCGATAGAAAGCAGGTACTTATCAAGATTATCAGACTCTTCAATGGTTGCGTCAGACGGAAGGTAGATCTGATAATCGAAGCTTGTTGCATCATAGAAATTTCCCTGAATCTGTGAAGCAGGGTCATAAACATCATCGAGATACAGACAGCTTCCTTCAAGTTCCTCATGATCTGAGAATACATGCTTATAGGCATCTTCCAGATATACGTAGTCAGCCTGTATTGCGCGCTCGCCTATCTCTGCCTCAGGACAGAGGATGATGATGCAGGCAGCGCCAAATGTTGCATGGTCACCGATTTTTGTTACTGTAGAAGGAATGACAAGAGTGTCCAAAGTTGTGGAGTTGAAGCAGCCCTCAGGAATCTCGGTGAGACCTTCCGGAAGATTTATATACGGAAGTCCGAACATGGATGAAAATGCACCTTCACCTATGGTTGTCACTGTCTCAGGAAGTTCGATCTTCTGGATGTTGTGACAGTTTACAAATGCTCCCTTGCCAAGTTCTTTAAGGTCTGACGGCAGCTCTATCTCAGAAAGCGATGCTCCGTCAAAAATATAATCAGCCGAAAGGATCGCACCGTCTGCAAAACTTATCTTATCAAATCCGCTTTCATCAAATGCGTGATAATCATATTCTGCGGCGCTGCCTTTAAATGTTCCTGTGCCGGAACCTTCATAAGCACCGGATCCTACATAAGAAACACCATCAGGCAGTACTACATCCTTAAGGTTAGGGCAGTCACGGAAAGCGTAAGGATATATGAAGTTCAGGGTTTCGGGAAGAACGACCGTTTCGAGATTTGTACATCCGAAGAAAGCATTGCCCTGGATCTCGGTGACGCCTTCAGGGATAACTATCTTCTTGATGGAAGTATTATCCTTAAATGCATTAAATCCCACGCTGACTGTGTTGTAATCACCGATAACAGAAGGGATAGTTACTTCTTCATCAGTACCGGAGTATGACATGATACTGCCGCCGTCGGAAAGAAGACCGTTTACTTCTGCTGTACCCGGCTGGTGCCATGCCTCAGGATCAAGTTTCACAGAATTCATCAGATCCACAAACTGTTCGTTGTCGAGGAATGCTTTGAATTCCTCAGGACCGAAGCTGTTGTTGGAAACATGAACACAGGCACACATCCTGTCACTGAACTTTGAGAACAGGTACATGGAGTAAAGGATGGTCGGTTCATCAGCGCCTTCTTTTTCAAATATATGTTTTGCGATGACACCGAGCCAGTCATTGCTTCCATAGGTACGGCTGAACTGATCCCCTTCGTACATATCTGCATGATGCTGAGGATCCGGGTTGTACTGTGTTGTCATGGTGATACCGCCGGTGAGAGCATTGGAATGCAGATTTGCCACCATGGAATTCTCACCTGTTTTTACGGGCCAGCGGGCAGGGAAGGTGGCGGTGATGCCGTTTACGGAATATTCATTGCCATCCGCGGTCTTTATACATTCAAAACTGTTCAGTACGGCACGAAGCTTACTGTTATACAGGTAGTGATAAATGTTTGTATCATCGGTTGGCTTCAGCGCTTCCAGACGGATATGCATGCCCAGCCATTCTCCTACCAGGGTTTCGCCGTAATCCATGACGATATCAACAGCAGGTGTATCACTTTCGTTGGAAGGGTGGAGCCATCCCTTTCGTGTATTATTGGCCCACACCCGTACAGGGAATCCTGCCAGAGTCCCTGATACGTCACGTGACCAGTCTGTTTTTACCTCGTTTCCGTCGTAGATAACAGTATTACTCACATTGTTTATTATGTTGTTAAGTGAGAAATTATCAGGGCGGAACATTAGTTTCCACCCATCTTCTTCATCGGTCACTGTAATGTGCCCCATGTTTTCCCCTTTGCCTTCATTAACAGCGCTGACGCCTTCAGGCAGCCGGAGTATGAGATTTTCATCTTCAAACACCTGCTCTGTCAGGGCATAATCCTTGTTTATACCCGGAATAGGTGATGCGGGATCAAGCTCGTTTTTTTCGGGTTCTTCTTCCACAAAGGGAGCTTCCGTCTCGGCAGAGGCGGTAGTTTCAGGCGTATCGGTAGTTTTAGGCGTATCCTGTACAGGCTTTTTGCTGCAGGCCGCAAGCCCGATAGCCGTCGCACAGAGAACAAGGATCAAAGTTTTTTTCTTCATAATGCATCCTCTCTATTTTTGATGTTTATCA
>DOVL01000025.1 GCA_003520105.1 Lachnospiraceae bacterium
AAGTCTTTGCATATGTTTTTCATCATTATTGCCTGTTCTGCCATCTTCTTTTCCTCCACTTTCTATATCAAAAAATATTGCTTGCTTTTTCTTGTGTTTATAAGTATATTGTTTTTAGGAACATAAATCCACCGTTTTAATGCCTAAAAACTATAACCATTTTCCACGCTCATGGAATATTGTTATAGTTTTATGGAATATTTCAGGAGAAAAATATGAACCGCGAAGTAATGGGATTAATCGTAAAAAGGGACGACGGCTCGGAGATCGTCAATTATGACAATCCGTCCTTTCCTTCCTATATATATGACGGATGGGTTGCCCCACACGTCACCTGGGAGAGGGTTCCCCACTTCCACGAGGACATCGAGATCGTTACCGTCAAGCAAGGCAGGATGGCCTATTCCGTGAACGGCAACACCATCGAGCTGAACGAGGGCGATACCATCGTCGTCAACTCCAATCAGATCCACTACAGCATCTGCCTGGACAACAAGGTTGCCAGATATGTCATCTTCATCATTCATCCGAGTGTCCTGATGTCATCGGTTGCTGTCGAGATGCAGGCTGTCCGGCCGATCATCGACAACCCTGAGATCTCCTACCTCAGATTCAGAAATTATAATGAATATGTTGAACCGATCCGCAACATCATGCTCGAGATGCCTGAGATCCGCCACGACGCCTTTCAGGTAACCCTTCATTTCTTTAAAATATGGGAAATAATCAGAAAGCAGGTCAGCCACTATCTTCCTGAAGAAACAGAGGTTGCCTCGGATCCGAGGATGCAGCTCTTCAAGATGATGATGCATCACATCTCTGTTTATTATAAGGAAAGTGTTACGCTTGATGACATAGCGGGAAGTGCAAATATAAGCCGTTCCCTTTGCAATGCTCTCTTCAACCAGTACGTCGGAGAATCTCCGATCAGCTATCTCATGCACTTCAGATGCAGGAAGGTTGCGGAGTATCTCCGGTCAAGCCCGATGACGCTTACCGAGATTGCGTCCATGACCGGCTTCAACGGTGTAAGCTACATGTCGGAGACCTTCCGCAAATATTTCGGCAGCTCCCCGAGAGCCTACCGCAAAACCTGGGCAAATCCGCCGGCCGTCGATGTGCACGATGTTCTTGGAACTGATGAACCGCCACTTCGCAGCATATAGATATCATTATCGGAGCAGATTAATTTTGCATACAGAACATATCAGTATATAACCGTGAAACAATAATTTGTTATACATTTTTCCCAGTATTAATCGCACCCACAGCGCCCCAAAACGCCATGGGTGCAATTTTTATTGCAAATATCATAAAACTCCGAAAATTTTACTCTTTACAAATTTATTTATCGTGCTATAATCTATTCATTGTGCGCTATTGACAAAGAAAAAGTTATAAATTTCTTCTATAAATAAGGGAGACATATAGAAATGAAAAAACACATTGAGATCAGATGGCACGGAAGAGGCGGCCAGGGTGCCAAAACCGCTGCTCTCCTTCTTGCCGATGTAGCATTTAATACCGGAATGTACGTACAGGGCTTTCCTGAATACGGTCCGGAGCGTATGGGCGCGCCGATCACAGCTTATAACCGAATCGGTGATACAGAGATCCGTGCTCACTCAAACATCTACAACCCGGATTACGTTGTTGTAGTTGACGAAACTCTGCTCCACGCAGTTGATGTAACAAGCGGCCTTTCAGAGGATGGTGCGATCATCATCAACACCGAGCGCAGCAAGGAAGAGATAGTTTCTCTCCTCCGCGGCTACAAGGGCAAAGTTTACACCATCGACGCAAGAAAGATTTCTATAGAAGCACTTGGAAAATATTTCCCTAATTCACCTATGCTCGCAGCCATCGTTAAGGTTGCAAATATAATGGATCAGGATGAATTCATGAAACAGATGGAGGATTCCTACAAGCACAAATTTGCCAAGAAGCCTGAGGTTATCGAAGGTAACATGAAGGCCCTCAAGATGGCATTTGAGGAGGTGCAGTAATGGCTGAGAACAAGAACAGAAATACTGATAATCCAACAGATATAAGCAAAGTAACCGAGAAGGCTCCTTATCAGGACATGACTCTCGGCAACCAGATCTACGGAGGCGGCGGTTCGAAGGATTTCAAGACCGGCGAATGGAGAACACAGACACCTGTTATGAACTGGGAAAAATGTGTTAACTGCCTTCTCTGCGCACCTTTCTGCCCTGACAGCTGTATACCGGTTGTTGACGGCAAGAGACAGGATTTTGATTATGAGCACTGCAAGGGCTGCGGCATCTGTGCCAAGATCTGCAGTTTCAAAGCTATAGCTATGAAGGAGGGACTGTAAATGGTATCAAAACGCGACAGAATGTCCGGAAACGAAGCCGTTGCACTTGCTATCAAGCAGGTTAACCCAGATGTTATGCCGGCCTTTCCTATCACTCCTTCAACAGAGATCCCTCAGATGGTTTCGACCTTCATCGCCAACGGTGAATGCGATACCGAATTTATCCCGGTTGAGTCAGAGCACAGCTCAATGAGTGCCGCTATCGGTGCTTCAGCTGCAGGTGCAAGAGCTCTTACAGCTACTTCTTCCTGCGGTCTTGCTTTCATGTGGGAGGAGCTTTACATCGCTGCTTCCGACAGACTTCCGCTCGTTCTCTGTGCTGTAAACAGAGCCCTCACCGGACCTATCAACATCAACTGCGACCACTCAGATACTATGGGCGCAAGAGATTCCGGATGGCTTCAGGTTTATGCTGAGACCAACCAGGAGGCTTATGATAACTTCATCATGGCTTACCGTGTAACCGAGCATCCTGACGTAATGCTTCCTATGATGGTTTGTCAGGACGGTTTCATCACCAGCCACGCTGTTATGAATATTGAAACAATGGATACCGAGTCAGTTCAGAATTTTGTCGGTGAATACGAGCCTGCAAACTTCCTTCTGAACGCAGACATGCCTATGGCTATCGGTCCTTATGCAAACTCTCCTTTCTATATGGAGACCAAGATGAACCAGCGTCTCGCAATGAAGAACGCTAAGAAGGTCATCCTTGACGTATGTGCCGAATTCGAGGCTCTTTCAGGAAGAAAATACGGTCTCTTCGAAGAATACAGTATGGAAGATGCCGAATACGCCATCGTTATCATGGGTTCCGCTGCAGGAACAACCAAGGACGCTGTTGACGCACTCCGCGACAAGGGCATCAAGGTCGGCATGATCAAAATACGTGTATTCAGACCATTCCCGGGCGAAGAGCTTGCAGAGGCACTCAAGAATGTCAAGGCTGTTGCAATACTCGACCGTGCTGAGAGCTTCTCAGGACAGGGCGGCCCTGTTGGTTCAGAGCTTAAGGCTGCTCTCATGGATAATGGTGTTCAGACTATCGCAGTTAACTACTTCTACGGTATCGGCGGACGTGACTACACAGTCCAGGATGCCGAGGCTGTTTATGAGCAGATAATCGACTACGCTGCCGGAACGAAGCCGGTAGAGCAGTTCCAGTATATAGGACTCAGAAAGTAAGGAGGGGACGGAAATGGCATTTAATCTTAAAGAAGTAATGAACAAACCGGAACGTCTCGCTCCGGGACACAGACTCTGTGCAGGCTGCGGCGCCGGAATCGCCGTAAGAACAGTACTCCGTGCACTTAAGCCGGAGGATCATGCAGTAATCGGAAATGCAACCGGATGTCTCGAGGTTTCATCCTTCATGTATCCTTATACATCTTATGAGGACAGCTACATCCACAACGCATTTGCCTGTGCGGGCGCAACACTTTCAGGTGTTGAGACTGCATATAA
>DOVL01000101.1:0-7778 GCA_003520105.1 Lachnospiraceae bacterium
CAAGAGGATCAACAGCAGGATAAATACCCTGCTCAGCTATCTTTCTCGAAAGAACCGTTGTCGCATCCAGGTGTGAGAACGTTGTTGCAGGTGCAGGGTCAGTAAGGTCATCCGCAGGTACATAAACCGCCTGAACAGATGTAACCGAACCATTCTTGGTCGATGTGATCCTCTCCTCCAGAGCGCCCATCTCGGTAGCAAGCGTCGGCTGATAACCAACCGCTGAAGGCATACGTCCGAGAAGTGTTGAAACCTCGGAACCCGCCTGAACAAATCTGAAAATATTATCTATAAAAAGGAGTACATCCTTATTCTGCTCATCTCTGAAATACTCCGCCATGGTAAGTCCCGACAGAGCAACTCTCATACGAACTCCCGGAGACTCATTCATCTGTCCGAATACCATCGCAGTTTTCTCGATAGTACCGCTTTCCTGCATCTCTCTCCAGAGATCGTTACCCTCACGGCTTCTCTCACCTACACCGGTGAATATGGAATATCCGCCGTGAGCCATCGCAACGTTATGTATAAGTTCCTGTATCAGTACCGTTTTACCTACGCCGGCACCACCGAAAAGTCCGATCTTACCACCCTTGGCATAAGGTTCAAGAAGATCGATAACCTTGATACCTGTTTCAAGAATTTCAATGCTTACGCTCTGTTCCTCAAAGGAAGGAGCCTTTCTGTGAATAGGTCTTCTCGGAGCATCTGTCTTGATCTCCTCTCCACCATCTATAGGATCACCAAGAACGTTAAACATCCTTCCGAGAGTCTGCTCACCGACAGGAACAGCAATTCCGCCTCCCTGACATACAGCCTCATCACCTCTGGCCATTCCCTCACTCTGTGAAAGCATGATGCATCTCACCGTGCGGTCAGGCATGATCTGCGAAACCTCCATAACACGCTTCTCACCATCAACCATTACAGTGATGGCATCGCGAAGTCTAGGTATTCTCCCCTCTGCAAATTCAACATCTATAACAGGTCCTGAAACCTGAACTACTTTACCGGTATTCAACTTTCTTCCACCTCTACTGTCTTTTTCTTCCTTCGAAGAGCTTTGGCTCCTGCGGCCACCTCAGTAATCTCCTGAGTTATGGCGGCCTGTCTGACTCGGTTAAACTGAACCGAAAGATCCGACATGATCTCCTCAGCGTTTTCATTGGCATTATTCATCGCAGTCATTCTGGCATTCTGCTCAGAGCAGTAACTGTCAACCATTGCACCGAAGAGAAAGCCTGAAATATAAACCGGAACCACATTATCGATAACTTCAATAAATGATGGATAAAACTCTATTCTTTCAAGAGACTTTCCGGCCTCACTGTCTATTTCGATAAACCTTCTTCTGTTAAGAGGAAGTATCCTTTTTCTCTCGACAACCTCTGTAAGGCCGCTGAGATTCGTATAAATAATAAATACATCCCTGTACAGTTCGTCATCGTATCCCTGAAGCAGAGCGGTCGCAGTTTTTCTTGCTATATGCAGTGACGGCTGTGCAGCTGTCAGATCGTAGTTCTCAACTATCGGAACGTTATGCTTATGGAAATAATTCCTTCCGTATTCACCAAGCACATAGAGATATGTCTTCTTATACCTCTTCATCAGACGCTCGGTTTCCTTGATAACGTTCGAGTTGTATGAACCTGCAAGTCCTTTATCGGCTGTAATAAGGAAGATCGCGCAGGATTCTCTGCCTGCACCGGCAGCTCCCTCCTTCTCTTCACGGCTGTAAAAATACCTGCTGTCCACATCATCAACATATCGAAGCATTCGGCTGAACTCACTTGTAAGCCTGTCGAAGAACGGTTTGGTCCTCTCATATTCCTGCTTAGCCTTACGCATCTTGGTCGTAGAGATAAGATACATCGCATTTGTGATCTTCTGCGTATTCTTTATGCTGTTAATTCTGTTCTTGATCTCTCTGGTAGATGCCATATGCTATCTCCTGCTGTTCCTGCTCATATTTGTATATTTATTGGCGGATATTTATTCCATCAAAAAAATAACATTCACGCTTTCTACAAATAATCCCTCGAATCAACGAAGCTTGCCGCGCTTCTCTTGATTGTCTCAACATCCTCATCGGTTACAGTGCCCTCTCTGTCAATCCTGCTGCAGATCTCCGGATACATATCTTCAAAATACATAAGAAGATCGTTTGTTATCTCCGGTATTCTCTCAAGAGGAACATTCTGGTAACCATGATCTATTGCAAATATAAGTATTATAACCTGTTCATGCTGGCTATAAGGACTTCCTGTCGGCTGACGAAGCACCCTCATAAGTCCCTGGCCATATTTCAACTGACGTCTGGTTGCTTCATCCAGATCACTGGAGAACTGAGTGAAGACCTCCATCTCCCTGTACTGGGCAAGTCCGAGTCTGAGTCCACCCGAAGCCTTCTTCATAGCCTTGGTCTGTGCGGCACCGCCGACACGCGAAACCGAAAGACCTACATTTACTGCAGGACGCTGGCCTGCAAAGAAGAGGCTGCTTTCAAGGAATATCTGTCCGTCTGTGATTGAAATGATATTTGTCGGAATATATGCCGACACATCTCCTGCCTGAGTCTCAACTATCGGAAGCGCCGTCATTGAGCCGCCTCCTCTCTCATCAGAAAGGTGCGCAGATCTCTCAAGCAGTCTTGAATGGAGATAAAATACATCTCCCGGATATGCCTCACGACCCGGCGACCTCTCAAGAAGAAGTGACAAAGCTCTGTAGGCTATCGCGTGCTTTGACAGATCGTCATAAACGATCAGAACATCCTTGCCCTCATTCATGAAATACTCTCCGAGAGCGGTTCCCGAATAAGGAGCGATATACTGAATCGGTGCAGTCTCACTGGCCGAAGCATTTACAATTATTGTATAATCCATAGCGCCCTTTTTAGTTAAGCTTTGAACAAGCTGGGCAACACTGCTGGCCTTCTGGCCGATCGCAACATATATACATATAACGTCCTTACCCATCTGGTTAAGGATCGTATCGATTGCTATTGAAGTTTTACCGGTCTGTCTGTCGCCTATAATAAGCTCTCTCTGACCACGACCTATAGGAAACATGGAGTCTATCGTGAGAAGACCTGTTTCCATAGGTTTATCAACAGGCTGTCTGTCTATAATTCCCGGTGCAGGCGACTCTATCGCGCGATATCCATCCGCCACGATATCTCCCTTGCCGTCGAGCGGCTCACCGAGAGCATTGATTACTCTTCCGACATATGCATCGCCAACAGGAATACCTGCCGTCTTGCCTGTCCTGTAAACCAGACTGTCATCCTCTATATCACTGTCCTCACCGAAGAGGATTACACCTGTCTCACCACGTCTCAGATCCTGAACCATACCCTTGACACCGCATTCAAAATGAACGATCTCGCCATAGGTTGCTCTGTCCAGACCTGAAACAACGGCTATTCCGTCACCTACGTAAAGTACGTGACCTATCTCATCCGCTCTGACCTCAGGCTTCCAGTTCTTAACATTTTCCCTGACAAGAGTGACAACATCCTCATCATAGCCTGCCTTAACTCCGCTGAGCATATCAGTGAACTGTCTGAGGAGTCCTTCCTTGGTCCAGTCATAAACCTCACTGCCAACCTCAAGCTTGAAACCATTTTTCAGGCTTTCATCCTTGACCCATTCCAGTTTGATATCCGAACCATAACGATCAGAAAGGAAGCTTATGAAACGCTTCTCCTGAGCTTCCGAAGGAGCGCTTGCCGCATAAAGAACGGCCTTTTCAGTTTTAGGCTTATCACCCATTACTGCTTACCCCCTTCAGCCTTATCAAGAAATGAATCAAAGTTGTCACTGAGACTCGCATTAACTATATTTTCAGCAGCCTCGGCAATGATATCCTTGGCTTCTTTATCTGCATTTTCGATTATTCTCTTCTTTTCTCTCTCAGCTGTCTCACGAGCATTTGCAATGATCTTGCCGGCTTCCTTCTCGGCCTCGGCGATACGTTCCTTCTTCATCTCGTTCATGTCAGCTTCAAATCTGTTTTTCTTCTCCTGAATCTCGGAATCTGCTGTTGCAAGTCTGTCCTCGTATTCCTTCTTAGCCTTCTCGGCACCTTCAAGATCAGCGCGTGTTCTGTTATCCATCTCACTGTAGT
This sequence comes from Lachnospiraceae bacterium, assembly GCA_003520105.1. Taxonomy (GTDB): domain Bacteria; phylum Bacillota; class Clostridia; order Lachnospirales; family Lachnospiraceae; genus Eubacterium_Q. The sequence goes on from DOVL01000101.1 coordinate 4,129, forward strand.
GATCATGTCTCTTCTTCATGAAATCCTTGACCGGCTTATAAAGAAGGATATAAAGCCCCGTGAAAAGGATCGCGAAGTTAAGAAGATGGAGTAATATCTGTTGAAAATCAATATTAAGTGGCATCTTGTGCCTCCTGTCGTTTATTTACTATCTGTAAACAGTCAATATCTGTATATAATTATTACTGCAGTTACTTAGGGTAGCTACATGACGAATATGATCAGAATTGCAACGATAAGTGCATAGATGATAGCAGTCTCGATAAATACAAGTCCGAGCATGAGTGTTGTTCTTATATTTCCGGCTGCTTCAGGCTGTCTTGAGATACCCTCTGCTGACTTGGAGATCGCCATACCCATCGCGATAGCACCTGCCGCTGCTGCAATACCAACAACTATAGCTGCTGCCATAGCTCTGCTGCCCTTTGAAGAATCTTCATCATCTTCAGATTCAACAGTTTCAGCTGCTTCAGCCTTTACGATTCCTGCATCTGTCGAACCTGCCGAATCAACTGTCTCTGCATCTGCCTGTGCTACAGTCTGAACCACTGCATCTTTCTTATCTTTCTTACTTCCACTCGCAAGAACCGGTATTGAAACACCGAGCATTACGATAACTACTGCAAGTATAAATGGAAGCACCTTCAATGTTTTATTCATTTTCTTATTCCTCCCGGAGAATTTATATCTCTTTATTTTTTTCATGATGTTTTAGGCGATGACTTCTTAGGAGCTTTATGCTTCTCCTCAGCCGGCTCGGAAACCTCGCCGTAGAACAGAGCCGTAAGCATCGTCAGAACGTATGCCTGGATCAATGCATGTATAAGTGTAAACAGTATTCCGACGATAACCGGAAGCACAAAGCTTAGTGCGGTATAGTAATAAACCATCTCTGTTACGAGAAGTCCGCTGAGCAATGCTCCGAAAAGTCGGAAGCTCATTGATATCGGTAGTGAGAAGTCCTTAAGAGTCTTCAGAACTCCCTTGCCCTTGTTCTCTGCTATTCCGCCTGACATTATAGCGAAATATGACATGAATCCCATCGCTATCGCCGCATTTATATCCGCAAGCGGTGCCGGAAGTGCCATCGACATTCCTTCCGTCGTCACGGCCTGAACTCCGAAAAGCTCGAAGCAGGTTCCTATAAAGATGTACGATCCCGCTGTGAAGATGTATATTCCGAGGAATCTGTTCCTGTGCGGACTGTTACTTTTCGCCATTCCGCTGAAAAGTCCTACCCACTCTTCTATAAGAGTCTGGAATTTGCCCGGAACGTATTTGAACTTCGGAATCGCAAATATCCTTATCAACAGTGCTATAAAAAGGATGATTGCTGTAACAACATACGCCGAAATGAGTGACGGATTGACATCGATCAGCCCGAACAGGCTTATCTTGTTCTCGTCATGCAGAACCGCATCCTTCATCGTCTCCTTGATCGTCTCTTCCTTGCCGTCATTTCCTATCACGACTGACAGCACAGCAAGTACGATCACAACGCAGAGCATGATGACGATCGTTTTTATTCTCTTCTTTTTACTCATTTATCCACTATTCATCTCCTCTCGCCGCACAAGGTGCGTAAGGCAAAAGCGCAACATGAATTCATATTTTCATACGACCACGAAGCCTTCTAACCCTAATAAGACATTATAGCAACTATGCATACCTTTTTCAATAATCAGAGGGTTCCTTTTTGATGTTTTTGAAAGAACTAATTTTCGTAAATAACACCACTAAAATCCTCTTGATTTTACTCCGACTGTCTTATATTTTTAATATATCGGAAAGATTAAGGTTCGGTAATATATTGCCTGAATCCATTTTTAGTAAACTTATGTATTAAATCAATCAATATAGTTTTCACCTTGATATACTCAACTCAAGTTGAACTCATTAGCTTTATCAATGTGGTTTTTTAGGTTTTTAGTTTTTCAAGGTGAGAAATTATGAGCAGTAAAGACAGAGATGTTTTCAAAGTCGATTACATCCGAAGAATCAAGGATTTAAGAGAAGATTCGGACTATACTCAAAACGATGTCGCTGATATGCTCGGCATCTCTCAGACCATGTATGCCCGTTACGAACGTGGCGCCACTGCTCTTCCGATAAGACATCTCATCACACTCTGCAAGATTTATTCAACCTCTTCCGACTATATGCTCGGTATGGATGATATTAAGGATCGAAAGAGCGATGACAAAGTTCGTTCAAAGAAGACCAAAAAGAAATAATCGGCAATACACTTTACCTTAGGCTTAATGCCAAGGCAAATATATTGCCGGTTATTTTTTTATACCAATCTATTTAAGTTTCCCCCTGCGAGATATGACTTCAGGTTATCTGCGATAACGTTAATGAGTCGACCTCTGGCTTCTACGCTGGCCCACGCCATGTGCGGAGTTATACGCATATTCGGTGCTTTGAGAAGTGGATTATCCGCTCTCATAGGTTCTTCACTAACAACGTCCGCTGCCGCCGCTGCAACCTTTCCCGATTTAAGTGCATCAGCCAGGTCGTTTTCATCCACAAGGCCGCCGCGTGACACGTTAATTATGATCACGCCTTCCTTCATCTTGTCGATATTCTCTTTACGAATGATCTTGTCAGTTTCGCTTGTCATCGGACAGTGAAGAGATATGATGTCGGATTTCTCCCAGATTTCATCGAGAGATACGAATCTCACCTTTCCGTCAGCCGAGTTACCATCATTCTTTCCTTTAACAGTATTATCATCATTCTTTCCGGCAGCATCCGCCATCACATGATCATCATCCAGATATTTCTCCGGATGAGCGGTATGAACCAGTACATTCATCTTAAATGCGCTTGCGATCTCAGCCACTCTTCGTCCTATATTTCCGTATCCCAGAATTCCTATAGTCTTGCCGGCAAGCTCCATAACAGGCCTCAGCCAGTAGCAGAAGGTCTCTGTTCTGACCCAGTCGCCGTCATGAACGCTTCTGTCGTGAAGAGCTATATTTTCGGCACATTCAATGATGAAGCCCCACGCAAGCTGGGCAACCGATTCCGTACTGTAGGCCGGCACATTTGTTACTGCAACATTGTGTTCCTTCGCAGCCTCAAGATCAATAACATTGTAGCCGGTCGCACAAACTCCCAGATACTTGAGATTCGGAAGCTTCTCGAAGGTCTCCCTGTCAAATGCGACTTTATTTGTAAATACAACCTCTGCATCGCCGATATGCTCATACTTGTCCTCATCGGTCGTATTATCATAAACTATAGTCTCAATCTGCGAAGTGATAGGTTCCAGACTGATATCACCCTTACTCACTGCAACCGCTTCAAGATAAACTGCTTTCATATTACTTAAATCCTCCTAATATCTTGCAACCTCAACCACACCTTCATCAAGTGAATAAATATAGGTTCTGCTGACTTTTAAGCCTTTGATTCCTTCAACTGCCTCCCTGTATAGTTCCAGCTGTCTGCCGTGTCTCCTTATAAGCTCAGGCCCATCCGCGCCTCTGTCGGTCTTATAATCCATGATCACAACATCACCAGTCTCATCCACATAATATCCATCGATGATACCCTGAACGATCACGAGGCTGTTATCTCCAACCTCTTTATTCTCATGATCGCCTTGAGTTTTATTATCTGCATTATCACCCAACATCTCACCT
>DOVL01000101.1:7841-14980 GCA_003520105.1 Lachnospiraceae bacterium
CATCTCACCTACGACCTGTGCCTCACCGGTGGACCATATCTCGCCTACATTACGAATCTCATGTGCAGGAATACCCATCGTGAACTCCGCTTCCTTATAAAGCTGTCCTCTCATATCAGCAGCTTTCATCTCTTTAAAGAGTTCCGTATCCGCAAAACGGCTCATGAGATAAATATCCCTCGACTGAGCAATCTCCAGCCTGTCATCATCCGAGAAGAACGGATCCTGAAGAGCCCTGTTAATCTCAGCCTTCATATTCTCACGGCTGTCAACCTTCTTGAAATCAACAAGCTCAAATATCTTATGAATAAGAGTTCCTCTGCGGGCCGCAACCTTTCCTCTCTCCTCTTTTTCCTTTCTCTCCGCTGCCTTCTTTTCTGCTTCAATACTGTTTTCTGTATCATCGACTATTCCGTTATCGTTACCTCCGCCAGCCACTTCGCCATCACTATCGTTGGTCTGATCAATTCCACCCCCAACAAATGTTCCTTCAGAATAAGCATCCGCCGCGCGGTATCTCTCGCTATCCTCATCCGCCGGCTCATTTAAGAGCTTCTTAATCTCGGTAACCGATATTTTCGCCTTGGTCTCTGTATCCGAGCGATATTTGTAATTCTTCCCAAGGTCATACATCTCAGAGATTTCATCTACCCTCTCTCTGATATCCTTCGACCGGGATATCTCCTCCAGATTCATCATGAAGGAATTATAATTTGAGAGTTTATCCTTATGAGCCTCTCTGGCAACACCTTTTATGTCGCCGAAGGTAACAGCTTTAACCTCAATATTTTTGCCACCATCCATGCTGAGTACAGGCTCGATCCAGTTGAGGTACGTCGACAGACTGCTCCTCGTCTTATAATCAAGAACACCGGTCTTAGTATAATACCTCTTATCAACACCGGTCATGTAAAGCCTTTCTCGTGCCCTGGTCATGCCAACATAGAGCAGTCTCTGCTCCTCCTCAACCCTTCCGAGGAGAGTAAGCCTGATCATGGCATTCATCATGAAGCTCTTACCATGCACCCTCCTCTTCGGATCGAGATAATTTACAGCTATATGATTGTCGCCATCGACAAATATCTCTTCCTGCTCATCATTTCTGTTAAATTCATGTCCGAGCCCCACAAGAAATACAACCGGAAACTCCAGTCCCTTACTCTTGTGTATACTCATTATGGTCACTTTATCGTCACCTGCTGTATCGTCTCCGGCCTCCGCAAAATCAATATCATGAATTCTGCATTTATCGATATATCTCAGGAAGTTGAAAAGTCCGCTGAAGCTGCTCTTCTCGAACTCATCGGCCTTCTGCATCAGCATTGACAGATTGGCCAGTCTCCTCTGTCCTGACGGCAGTGCGGCAACATAAATGTCGTAACCTGTCCGTTCCATGACCTTTCTTATCAGCATGGAAATACTCATATACTGCTGCTTTTCGGAAAGTTCATCCACCATATTGAAGAACGCTTTTAGTTTTGTAGCTATAATCATGTATTTCTCAGAATACTCAGGAGACTCACCCCCGGATTCCTTGTGTCCGGTTTTATTTCCTTCCCCGGCCTGAGCGTCCGGATCATCACCGTCCTTCTGCCCCTCAGCATACATCTCCACAAATCCAACACAGGCATCATAGAAGGTTCGATAATCACCGCTTCCCGCGATCATCATAAGATCACTGTTACCAAGTCCTCCTATCGGTGAATTAAGAACCGCCGTAAGAGGTATATCCTGCCGCCTGTTATCGATTATCCTCAGCATCGAGAGCATAGTCACCGTTTCAGCCGCATCAAAATATCCGCTGCTGTTATCGAGGCTGACCGATACACTCTTCCTTGCCAGAGCGTCCACATAATAATCCGCCCTTCGCAGGATACTTCTCGACAATATCACAATATCGGAAGGTCTGACTCTGCGCATACCCTCTTCCTTGGAATAAACCATGTAGTTTTCGTCGTTTAAAATATCATTAATCTTATCGGCAACAAGAGCCGCCTCGTAGTGATCGTTATCATATTCATCATCAGCGGCATTCGCCTTATCTTCCTTATCCTGAGGATTGGTTATGATCGTCAGCTCTGCCTTCACATCACCTGACGGATCATATATTCCTGCGGCTCCGGCACCATATCTCAGTGCTGCATGCACATCATAATCGATACCGCCGATATCCTTCTTCATCAGATCATAAAATATCCTGTTAACCGCATCCAGAACAGGGCTTCGCGATCTGTAATTGGTATTCAGATCAATAACCATTCCGTTTCCTGACGACTCAGCATCTCCTGCACCATCACCGTCCGATCCCGGTTCTTTATATTTGCCAAAGCTGTTATATTTATCAACAAAAAGCTTCGGGCTGGCCTGTCTGAACTTGTAAATACTCTGCTTAACATCTCCTACCATGAAGATATTTACAGGCACATCATTCTTAAATCTGGCAATCGAGTTGATCATATCCTCCTGGATATAGCTGCTGTCCTGATACTCGTCAATATATATGTATTTGTATCTTCCTGACAGTGCTCCGGCCGCCTTCGAAGGAACGGCGTAGCCATGTTCGTCTCTCTTTATCCTGCCATCTTCCTGTTCCGTAAGTATCTGCAGTGCAAAATGTGAGATGTCACCAAATTCATACTGCCTGAGTCTGTTCTTCTCAGCCATCACTCTTTCCAGAAAATCAAGGCTGAAATCAACCATTATATCTATCCACTTTGCACCATTATCAAAGAGATCGGAAAGAACCGAATCTATCTCTGGCATCTTCTTCTTTTTATTGGCTGATACAAGCTTTGAGATATCCCCAAGTTCACTATCACTTACTGAATAGGTTTTTCTGAGACTCGTGATATCCTCGTGATCATTTTTATCATTTCTCTTAAAATTTTTATTATTAAAGGCTTCGGAAAACTGTCTGTAGCTTCCGCCCTTCTCTCTGTCGGCCGCATCGCGTATACCATCCAGAATAGTACGATCTTCCTGAAGCTTTTTAGTCTGTCTTGCAATGTTTGCCGCCTCAGATACGTCTCCTTCTGCTTCAGCCTGCTCAAGGAGTTTCTCGGTAAGCTTTAATGCTGTTTCATTATTATTTATAACCGATTCAACTCTGCCTTTGATGTCATCCATAAGCCGCTCAACCCACTTCATGGAATTAAAGCTTTTCTCTCTGTCTTCGCCCTCACGAATCCTGCTCTCTTCAAGCCAGACATTTGGCTCCGGCATAGTCTCGGCAACTCTGGTGATCCTGTAAAACACATTTTTCAGATCTTCATCATTGGTTTTATTAAAGAAAAGTCGCGCAAAAAGTGTAAAATTCTCAGCCTTAACTCTCTTTCCGTCCTTACCGCTGAAAAGCTCTTCAAACATCTCATCAAGGATATCATCCTTCACGAGTTTCATCATATTTCCGTCAACGGTAGTAAAGGATGGATCGATACCTATCAGGTTGAAATTCTCCCTGACGACCTTTGCGGAGAAGCTGTCAAGCGTACAGATATCCGCCCTTCCAACAGCAATCTGCTGCTTCACAAGGTGATCGATCTTGGCCAGATCAGGATATTCCTTACGGCTCTCCTCATCCAGAAAGCTTCCGATCTCACGGTTTATCTTGTCCTTCATCTGTGCCGCAGCTGCTCTGGTAAAGGTCACGACAAGAAAATCATCAATATCGTTGACATATTCGCCGTCAACCTTATCAAGAAGGCTCTGTAAGATGCGCTCAACAAGAACAGCAGTCTTGCCTGAGCCGGCCGCTGCCGAAACAAGTATCTGACTACTTACATTTCTGCTGTCTATTACTTTTTTCTGTTCATCATTCCACTGTGTCATCTGCCTTATCGAGCCTCCCGACATCTATTTACTATCTTCACTCAAACTGCTCACTGTTCGCTTGCACCATTTTGCTCACCGGTGCTTTCGCCCCTGTATATGGCAGTTTGTGTTCTTATTTCTTCGAATGCATCCTCCTCGAAGTTTTGTGCCAAACGTTTCGCTCTGTTATTTCTGTTTATCGGATCAAAACGGCAAACATCTTTAAAACCACAATAATCACAGGATGTATAGCTTCCGGACTTCACCGGATTCTTGGTTATATTACCCTTAAACATATTTCCCGTTATTTCTCTGATCTTCAGCTCGGTAAAGTCGGTAACCATCCTGAACTCATCTTCACTGAGTGCGACATGAACTCCCTTTATATCTCCTGCCTGCTTACCGTTAGTAGCTTTTACATAATACTCAATTGGCAATATCTCGCCAACGTTATTCTTTCTGTCCGGGTCACTTATTCCCCTCTCCTGAAGCTCCTGATATTCAGGCTCCGTAGTCGTTATACCCTTAAGTCTCAGATATTTCCGCTTCTCTTCCTCAATATTATCATCATTCAACTCATCAGTTCTCAAGATGTCCGGATCCTTAACAGGATAGTAATACATCCCGACCGGTATCACGTTCACCTTTCGTCCTGCTCTCTCATAATATGTCCTGACCTTCTCGATCATAACGGCAAGATAAGCCGAAAGCTGCAGCTGCGTACCGTTAAGCAGCTTATTATATGAAAACTCCTTATCTCCGGTCTTGTAATCTATTATTCGTAAATATACATTGTCCCCGCTCTCATATATATCAGCGCGGTCAATCTTACCCGTCAGTTTAAGCTTCTTTCCCTGCCCCGGTATCTCGATACCAGTGGTTTCAAGCTTATCCCTCAGGTCAAATTTATCTTCATAATACCTCGGAGCCATTCTTCCGCCGCGTATATGAAAAGCAAGTGTGCGGATAGTCCGGTCACCAAGTGCATAAATCTCGTTCATTATGAATCTGTCTCTGCCACCGGCGATGATCGTACCGTCTGCAGCAAGAAATTCATCCGATACCGTCCTGAACTGAGTATCGATAGCCTTTCTCATCTTTTGGCACAGATCATCATCACCGGTCTGGGTCCAGTTGAGATAGGTTTCCTGCGGCTCTTTCCTGTCCATCTCACGAAATACACCTTCAAGCGCTCCGTGAAGGATATTTCCGTATTTCAGTGAATCGATGCTGTCGCTGTCTCTCTGTCTCAGCTTCAGCATATAGTTCAGGAAGAAGCGGTACTCGCATTCCGAATAATTCTCAAGCTTTGAAACAGACTGCACCATAAGTCTCGATGCGGCCGTATCAATAGCATCCTGTGACAGATGATCATCATCGGTTCTGTAGCCTGCCGCCTTGTCAACCATATTCTTCTTATCTCTGAACAGTGCATAAAGCACAGCTGCATCCTCATCCGAGAAGGTCTCTGCCTGATCCTCGAACACTGTATTTCTGACCATTTCCGAGAAGAAATAGACATCAGTTTTCTCTGTTCCCTTAAAGCTTTCAGGCTTTCTCTTCTCAAATTCGAGTTTCGGGAAAATACTGCGGAGTCTCGACAATATATACGATCCTTCAAGCTCCTCACCGCCCATGCTCATCCTGCATTTGCTGATAATAAGTTCGTCAACCGGCTTCGTCATACAGAGATAGAGATAAAACTGTTCTATGTAGAGGCTCTTCTTCTCGTTCGGAGCAAGCTCCTTCCTGATACCAAGGCGGTCAAACAGAACCTCGATGGTATCTTTATCTTTATCACTCAGGATCTTCGCAGGCTTGCCCGGCTTCGGTATTATGCCGTCGTTTGCATTTATAAGGAAGATCACCTTCACGTCAGAAACTCTGGTTCTTTCGATATCTCCCACCGTAACGCTGTCGATAACGGCAGGGATGGTACCGATCCTTATCTCACTGATTCCGGCCTTAAATATATCCGAGAACTCTCTCAGGCTTACCTTAACCTCGCCCAGCATATTTTCCATCATATCCAGGAAGAGTGACACTCGGTTAAAAAGCGATCTGTACGTTGCAGCCAGCGGAAAATCACCATCCAGTTCAAGCTTTCCGGCAGCCTCTTCACTCTTCTCCTCAAAGCGGTTCTCTGCCATAAAACCTCTGACTGCATCTGTGTAATTCTTTACGGTCCTGTCGCCTCCCGTGAAGCTTTCGTGAACCGCTGCGATACTCTTCATTATCTGTTTTCTTGCAGCTTCTTCCGCTTCATATCTGTCGGTATTATTCTCAATATATGAAAAGCTTCTGTTCCATCTTCTGAAGCCCCTTAGATTCTTTGTGGCAGCATAATTCTCCAGAAGAGATATCTCCTCTCTTCCGGCGCCCTCAACCACACCTGTTTTGAGCAATGAGAAAAATGAATCAAAATCATAATTCTTCTCTTCACAGTTCAGAAGAAAAAGAATTGCTTCCGTGAAAGGACTGCTCCTAAGCTTTCTTGTATAATCCGGGAAGAAAGGAATATCATACATCTCAAATATCTTATCAAAACTTCCGGACATCTCTTCCAGATTTGGCGCAAGCACAGCTATATCGCTGTAGCGATACCCTTCTTCTTTTATCTTCCTTCTTATCTCCTGGGCGATGCACGAAAGCTGCTCTTCCGGATCACGACACTCCCAGAGTCGGATGAAGTTTCCTCTTGTTTCTCCTTCTTCACCATCCGTCTTTTCTCTTCCGGCCTTTTTATCGCCTCCATTATTATCAGCCGTATAATAGCCGCCTTCATACGGTTTCACAGGGACACGGAACAATCTCTCTTCCAGAGTGTGGAGCATAGTTCCTTTATTATGCCTCTTATTATCAGTCATTAAAATAATATCTGCAGCCTCGCGTCTGTCTGCATCGGTCGTGTTTTCAGAAATATTTTTTACATTAACAGGCTTTCCATATTTCTCTGCCAGCGCACATATTTTCACATATGTTACGTAGGACAGATAAAAAAGCTCATAGTCCTTCACATCCCTGCCGCTTCTGATGATCGAAGCATCCATGGTTATCGCGAAAGTCATTCTTTCCGCACGCTTCAGCAGTTCCTCGATCAGGCTGTACTGCGAAGGTGTATAGCCGGTAAAGCCGTCAAAGGCTATTACTGCATCATCAAGTATGCTGCACTTCTTATCGCCCAGCTTCTGCAGGAGATATGCAACCGTCTTCTCAGCCGGAATGACACCATCCTCTTCCTTCTCCAGTTTCTCCTCAAAGCCCTTATAGATAGCTGCCATATCGGAAAGCTTCTCGAAAAGGAACGGATTCTCACCGGTTTTCTCAAG
>DOVL01000101.1:15096-17089 GCA_003520105.1 Lachnospiraceae bacterium
GTCTCGGAAATAAAGCCTTCCTTATCGATACTGTTCTTATATAACCTGAGATCAGTCCTGCCGGCAACCAGGCGGATCAGCATGCTCTTACCCGCATCAGACATGAGCCCTTCCACCTTCTCCGAGAGTTCGTCAAATATCTTATAACTGAGTCGGCTGATACCTATGATATCAATATTCATAAAACCGATCTTTCCATGACGAAGAGACATGATCTTCACCATGTCTCTTTCTACAGTACTTGCTGCCTGCTCAGGCACTATCATTATGTATTTTTTATCAGGATTCCTTACAGCCTCATCCGCAAACCTCTCTCTCAGATATGCCGATTTGCCTGTGCCGGAGCCTCCGATCACAAAATCAATCTTTGCTGACATTTTTCCTACCCAACACGCAAGATTTATTACCAAAAACGTCTATAACGGACATATATTTCAACTATATCCATTATAGACGTTTATACTCTTTTATTCAATTAGTAAAAGCCCCGGATTAATGATCCGGTACATTTTATCGCACACGATTACTGCATGAGTCCGACCGCTGAAAGCACGTCCGTGATCTTTTTCACAGGAATGATCTCTAACTCAGCCTTGACCTCATCTGCAACGTCCTCAAGATCCTGTACATTCTTCTCAGGGATAAATACAGTTTTAACGCCTGCGCGTACAGCAGCCATAAGCTTTTCAGGAAGTCCACCGATCGGCATTATATTTCCGCGAAGAGAAACCTCACCGGTCATGGCAAATTTCGGATCTACTTTCTTACCGGTAAAGAGCGAATAAAGTGCCGTAACGATCGTGATGCCTGCCGATGGTCCGTCCTTAGGAACAGCGCCCTCAGGCACGTGAATGTGAAGGTCGTATTCCGAAAGATTCTCTGTCTCCTTAGGAAGCATACCTTTAACCAGGCTGATCGCTATTTCCACTGATTCCCTCATGACATCACCAAGCTGGCCGGTGATCGTAATCTTGCCGTTGCCTTTAACCTTCTTGGTCTCTATGAAGAGTATCTCGCCGCCTGCCATGGTCCATGCCAGACCTGTAACTATGCCCGGAATGGTTGTTTTCTCTATGGTATCGTGACTGAGAACCTTGCGTCCGAGGAACTCCTTTAATCTCTTAGGAGTAACGGAGATGCTCTCCTCCTCACCCTTAACAAGCTTTACCGCAGCATATCTGCAGAGGTTGTCTATCTGCTTCTTAAGGCCTCTTACACCTGCTTCAGCCGTATAATCTTCTATTATCTTCTTGACCGCCGCATCAGTGATCCTGAGATTCTTGGCCTTGATGCCCATCTGCTTCATAGCCTTCGGGATCAGATGCTTACGTGCTATATTGAACTTCTCAACTGCTGTATAACCATTGAAGCTGATCAGCTCCATCCTGTTGAGCAGCGGTTCAGGTATAGTATCTATTGAGTTTGCAGTACATACGAAGAGAACATTTGAGAGATCATAAGGAACATTCATGTAATGATCCGTAAATGAATTGTTCTGCTCAGGATCAAGCACCTCGAGAAGTGCCGAAGCCGGATCTCCTCCGAAATCCCTGACAAGCTTATCAACCTCATCCAGAACCATTACAGGATTGGATGAGCCTGCTCTCTTCATACCTTCCATGATCCTTCCAGGCATAGCGCCGATATAGGTTCTTCTGTGTCCTCTTATCTCAGCCTCGTCTCTGACACCGCCGAGACTGATACGCACGTATTTCCTTCCTAGAGCCGCCGCGATGCTCTGTCCGAGACTGGTCTTACCGGTACCCGGAGCACCGACAAAGAGGAGTATCGAGCCGGACTGTTTCTTGTTCAGAGCCATAACGGCCATCTGCTGAACTATCCTCTCCTTAACCTTCTTCAATCCGTAATGATCGGCATCCAGTATCTCTTCAGCCTTCTTCAGGTCTATCTCCCCCGGCTCTGCCGTCTTCCAGTCAAGAGCCGTCACAAAGTCAAGATAGTCATAAAGCATGCCGTACTCGTGACCGTCCTG
>DOVL01000008.1 GCA_003520105.1 Lachnospiraceae bacterium
TCCAGACTTACTGTTTTAACAGTCACACCATCAACGCTCACCCGTACGGTTCCGCCCTTTTTCATAAAAGCTTTAATGGAAATAAAACCTATCACTCCCGCCACGACCAGAAGCACCAGCATGATGATGTCGGTTTTTGTGATTATTCTTTTTCTGAGGCCATCGTCCTCATCAGTCTTATTATTTACACTATCACTCATTCTTCTTAAAGCTATCCTTTAATCCGTCAGTAACGCTTATTTCTCCGTATTCATCTATAAATACAGCCTCGGCATTGTATTTCTTCAAAAGCTCTCTGGACTTCTCTTCACCCAGAACAAAGCATGCAGTTGAGAGACCGTCTGAAATAAGTCCCGCATACTCCGGATCAACCGAATCAGATCCACAGACTACAGTAACGGAAGCAAGTCCATTATCAGCAGGCTTCATCGTAGAAGGATCGATGATATGATGGTATCTCACGCCATCCTTTTCGATATATTTCTCATAATTTCCTGAGGTCGATACGCAGACCTTACCGCAATCTGACGGGAATTCCAGATAACCTACCATATCGGCCATAGTTCCTTTAGGATCACGGATTCCGATCTTGAACTTTCTCTTCAGGTTGCCTGTTCCGTATACCAGAACACTTCCACCCGCAGAAAATACAATACTACGCTCTTTAATGCCCTTAGTTTCACTGAATTCCTTCAGAACCATATTTGCAACATAATCCAGAACATAGCCCTTGCCCACTGAGCCAAGGTCTATAATTGTACCATCCAGAGTTATACCATCATCAGTAAGTTTGATCTTGTCTGTTCCGGTAAGCTTCTTAGCTCGAAGGAGCGTCTCATCGTCAGGCGGAAGATAATCCTCCCACGGCTGATCATATGTCTCGATCTGCCATGCATTAAGTATTGGTCTGATGGTTATATCAAGTGCACCCTCACTGTTATTGCATATTTCAAGGCTCTTCCTTATCACATCATACAGCAGTTCATCACTCTTGCTGTCAGGAGAAAGCACGCCTCCATAATTTAGTCCGTACAGCGCAGAGCCTTCATATCTCCATGTGATAACGTCATTGTCCAGATATTTAACAGCATCAAATATCGCACCGGCCTCTTCCTCTGCCAGACTAACTGTCGTTTCGGAATTCATCTTTCCATAGACGGTTACGGACAGACTTGTTCCCATACCAAAATTGTAAGCGTTGTATTCATCTCTATCGGCATTAACCGCTCCGTTCGGGGTATTATAGCCGGTTTTATTCTTATCGGCGCTCTTCTTCAGAATAGCCGCGGTGACCAGAAAGAAAGCACCTATCAGCATCATGGTAATACCGATCAGCAAACCCTTGTGCTCTTTATTCTTACGCTTCTCGGTTGCTTTACGATTCTTCATCTTCTGATCATAGTTTGTACGCGTATTTTTCTTCTGATCAAATTTCTTCCCGCTCTTCTGCTGGGTGTTTGATTTTTGTTTTTTATTCTTCGACTGATTGTTTGCCATTGTTTTTCTCTTTATCCCTCAAGTTTTTTTACAATTCATTTTTATCCCAAAGTATGATATAATTAGTACGTATTTTTTATGACACATCTCACTATATTAAAGCACAAAATCGAGCGTTAGTCACTTGTTATTTAAAAACAACACCTATATAGTAATTTCCGGATCACCATACAGGAAAAACATATAAACAATCCACTCATTAATATAGTTTTTATCGATAGTATTATATCATTCATAATCGATAGTATCACATCATTCATATAGAAGGAGGAAAATAATGCATAACACAATTAAGATCAACGACGACGTAACATATGTAGGTGCGAGCGACAGACGCATCGCCCTCTTCGAAAATGCCTATCCGGTCGGAAACGGCATGTCCTACAATTCATACCTTGTCACAGATGAGAAAACAGTTCTTCTCGACACCTGCGACAGTACTGTTGAAAAGCAGTTTCTTGAGAACCTTGCGCACGCTCTGGGTGACAAGGCTCTAGACTATATCATAGTCAATCACATGGAGCCGGATCACTCCGCTTCTCTCGCATCTGTTCTTCAGAAATATCCTGCAGCTACGGTTATCGGAACGATGCAGGTTGCGAAGATGGTTCAGCAGTTCACCGGTATCGATATCGCTGACCGCTTCAACGCAGTTAAAGAAGGTGACACCTTAAATACCGGTGCTCATACCTTCCGTTTCATCGCTGCTCCTATGGTTCACTGGCCTGAGGTTATGATGACCTACGACGAGACCGACAAGGCTCTCTACTCTGCGGATGCCTTTGGCAGATTCGGCGCTCTGTCCGGAAATATATTTGACGACGAAGCTTCTCTCTGGAACGGTCACCTCTCATCCGCAAGACGCTACTATGCAAATATAGTCGGTAAATACGGTGCACAGGTTCAGGCACTCCTGAAGAAAGCAGTTACTCTTGACATAGCTATGATCTGTCCGCTTCACGGTCCTGTTCTCCGCAGCGAGCTCGGCTACTATCTGGAGAAATACGAAAAATGGAGCACCTACACACCTGAAGATGATTCGGTTATGATAGCTTACGGTTCGGTATATGGCGGCACCGAAAACGCCGCAGATATCCTCGCCGCAAAGCTTGCAGAGAAAGGTGTTAAAAATATCCGTATTTATGACGTTTCCAAGACTCATTATTCAAAGATCGTTGCAGAAGCCTTCCGTGCCAAAGCACTCGTCTTCGCCGCTCCTACCATCGACGGCGGACTCTTCACCGAGATGGAGATTGTCCTGAACGAGATCAAAAACAAGAATCTTGCGAACAGAACCGTTGCATTTATCGAGAACGGAACCTGGGCTCCGATGTCAGCCAAGTCTATGGCATCATACTTTGAAGGCCTCAAGAATATGAATGTACTTGCAGAGAAATGTACTATCCGTTCAGCCGTAACTGAGGCCAACCTTGCCGAGCTTGATGCAATGGCTTCTGCAATTACTGAGACATTATAATAGTTCTTATCA
>DOVL01000045.1 GCA_003520105.1 Lachnospiraceae bacterium
AACATTACCGATGTTGCGCTCTACCGACTGAGCTATAACAGCAAAAATCACTTTTATGATGATAATAAAAACTTCCAACTTTGTCAATCACTTTTCGGATAATTTTATCCTTATCCTCGTAAGTGCATTATTGACAGATTTCACGTTCTTATTTATCTCCTGTGCGATGTCGGAATATGACAATCCCTTCAGATACAACCCAAGCACCTTCTTCTCAAAAGAGCTGAGCTTATCCTCTATCGCTTTATATCTCTCCTTACGCTTCTCTTCTGCCAGGATTATATTTTCCGGGTTATCCATCTCAGAGTCACCAAGTACATTTGACAGATCCCCCTCTCCATCATCCTCTCCGGAATAGAAAGATACATAAGAATTAAGCGGAATATGTTTCTGACGGTTTGATGCAGTAATTGCAGTTCTTATCTGCCTCCTGACGCAGATAGTCGCAAATGTAGAAAAAACCGCACCATTATCCGGTCTGAAATCCCTTATAGCCTTCACCAGACCGATCATTCCCTCCTGAAGCAGGTCATCGCTGTCAGCACCCACGATAAAAAGAAATCTTATCTCCTTACGTACAAGCCTGCTGTATCTCTGGAGTAGAGCCTCCTCGGCAGTGTGATCATTTCCATGTGCTGCCATAACCAGCTCTTCATCGGTCATCTTATCATAATCAAGCATTTATTTCCCCATCCTCTGCCTTACAGCTTCGTAAGCAAGCACACCGGCCGCAACCGAAGCATTTAAGGAATCAATATCACCCTTCATAGGTATTCTTACGATAAAATCGCATTTATCCTTCACATTTCTTGAAACACCGGAGCCTTCGTTACCGATTACGATTCCGAGTGATCCTTTAAGATCACAGTTATACATCAGTTCTCCGTCCATGTCCGCACACGCAAACCACATTCCCCTGTTCTTTAATTCTTCTATGGTTTTCGCGATGTTGGTCACTTTGACGACCGGTGTATAGTTTACAGCTCCCGCAGAAGCCCTGACCGCCGTTGATGTCAGTCCCGCCGCTCTATGCTTTGATATGATCACTCCATGAGCACCGCACAGATTTGCCGTTCTGATTATGGCACCCAGATTGTGAGGATCCTCTATCTCATCAAGAATAAATACAAAAGGTGATTCACCCTTTTCCTCAGCCTTTTTAAATATATCCTCCAATTCAGCGTATGAATATTCGGCACACTGAGCGATCACTCCTTGATGCCTTCCAGCTTCAGACATCTGATCAAGCCTCTGCTTTGATACAAAACTGTACGTAATATCACGCTTCTTTGCCTCGCGAAGTATCGTATTTATTGCACCATCCCTGAGCCCTTCCTGAATAAAAAGCTTCTCTACGGATCTGCCAGAGCGAAGCACTTCGGTAACCGCATTTCTGCCTTCGGCCAGGCTGGTGTTTTTATCATTTTCTGTAGTACTTTTTTTATCTTTATCCATATTCAATCCCAGTTTTTAATTATTAATCAGCATATCCCGCAAAAAGGAGTGCCTCAGATGAGAAGAAAGCCAGCCTCTCCTTATTACCGGTCAGATAATTGAATCCGAGAACCGCTTCAAAACCGGTAGCCTTCTTGTATTCGCCCATGGTTGCATTCTTCGCCTTGGTATGAACCGAAGAATTGCGACCTCTTTTAAATATCTCCATCTCGGTCTCAGTCAGCTTGTTCTCTTCGATCAGCTTATCGATAAGAGCTGCCTGATTCACAGCCTTAACGATACCGGTCACTACCTTATGGTATTTTTCGGTCTGCATATTGGTCTTTCTGACAAAATAGTCCTTGATATAGACATCAAATATACTATCACCGATATATGCCAGAGCGAGTCCGGAGTAATTTCTTGATACATACTCCTCTGATTCAGCCTCAAAATATACAGGGCCATCAGAATCAGTCTTTATATTCTCTTCCATTTTACTCCTTCTCTTGTATCCTTAAGCTCGATGCCCATAGAAAGAAGCTTATCACGGATTTCGTCAGCCTTGGCAAAATCCTTAGCCTTTCTTGCCTGCTGTCTCTCTTCAATAAGCGCCTCAACCTCTGCATCAAGGGAATCACCCTTTGCCTCGATGATAACACCAAGAACATCAGTAAGCTTCTCAAATACAGCATACAGCTCCTTGGCAAGAGCCTTTGAAGATTCAGCATTTATATTTGTATTGATGTATTTTACAAGCTCAAATATAACCGAAATCGCATCAGCTGTATTTAAGTCATCATCCATAGCCTCGTCAAATCTGTCAACGTATGCCTTCACCCCATCAAGAACTGCCTGCTCACCATCTGTGAGTGTCTCGGAATTATTCGCTGTGCCGATAACATCTCTGAGCTTTTCAGCGCAGGTAAGGATTCTCTCAAGACCATTCTTGGCAGCGATCACAAGATCCTCCGAGAAATTCAGCGGGCTTCTATACTGAGCAGAAAGCATGAAGAAACGGATAACCTGTGGATCGTATTTCTGGCAAATATCTCTTACGGTAAAGAAGTTACCCAGAGACTTACTCATCTTCTCGTTATTGATCTTAAGGAAACCGTTATGCATCCAGTATCTTGCGAACTCGGTTCCGTTAGCCGCCTCGCTCTGTGCGATCTCATTCTCATGATGTGGGAAGATCAGATCCTCTCCGCCCGCGTGAATATCGATCGTTCCACCAATATATTTTTTGGACATAACAGAGCACTCAAGATGCCAGCCCGGACGTCCGTCGCCCCATGGAGACTCCCATGAAGGCTCTCCCGCTTTCTTAGGCTTCCAAAGAACAAAATCAAGTCCGTCCTCCTTCTCGTCCTCACCGCTTACCTTAAGCTGATGCGCCTCAGCTCTGTGGCCTGACTCAAGCTCATCTATATTTTTATGTGAAAGCTTTCCGTAATCCTTAAAGCTTCTGGTTCTGAAATATACGGTTCCATTCTTCTCGTAAGCATGTTCCTTATCGATAAGAGTCTCAACCATTTCGATCATATCAGGAATCTCTTTTGTAGCCTGAGGATGAGTTGTTGCAGGGCGAACGTTCAAAGCCTTCATATCCTTCTTGCATTCC
>DOVL01000069.1:0-1501 GCA_003520105.1 Lachnospiraceae bacterium
TCGGAATTCCGGTGACGGTTCTTGTAATCCTTAAACTGATCCTGTATATGATTACGGCATCGCTCTTCATGATAGCGCTTATGAACTTCGCGGCAGCAACCTGCTTCTGGCTCCAGGGCTCGGGCTATGTCATGGTTCTGATGTTCCGTTTTAAGGATTATGCGAAATATCCTGCAACCATTTTCCACGGACTTTTCAAGATACTTTTTACCTTCGTGATACCGGTTGCATTTATCGCTTACTATCCGAGCATGGGCATCCTCGCACCTGACGATGTTCCGCTTCTCACGATACTATCTCCGTTCATCGGAGCGGCATTCTTCTACCTGAGCTACAAGTTCTGGATGCTGGGCGTGAGAAAATACGATTTCACGGGATCGTGATGCTGACTAAAGAGAAAAATTATGATTGATTATTATTTAACCAACTGATTATGTGTTTATTCAATGTACAAACATGAGGGGCGGTGCCGACGGCACCGCCCTTGATTTCTATAGTAGATTCTCACGCTTTTGAATAAGACAGAGTTCTTTGATATTTCACAATTAAGATGTTGATAACAATACATAATTGTGCTAAAGTGAATTTGGTTGAAAATCCTTTTTTTGTTGTCGATTTTATAAATCGGTAATAAAAAAAAAGGATTTTTTTTATGCTACAATTTGTTGCACATGGCTTATTTGCTGAGATTGCGAGGCCTCCGCCTGAATGGTAGTTGTTAGAAAACTAAATGTTATGTAAACAACAACTATTAAAAGGAGGCAACCATATTTGATTCGACAATACTCGATTCAGAATCACATTATATTTGGTGTTGTGATGAAGAAAGAAAATATAGCCAGAAAATGTATTGAACGGATTCTTAACATCAAAGTTAAGAAACTGGAATATATTGAAATAGAGAAGACAGAGGAAGTTTCTCCTGATATTCACGGGATCCGTATGGATGTATACTGTGAAAATAGTGAGGCGGTTTACAACGTAGAGATGCAACCGTACGCTATTAGTGATATTGGTAAAAGAAGCAGATATTATCAGGATATGATGGATATGTCTATCCTCGGAAAAGGTCAGCCTTATTCGGATCTTAAGCGAAATATCGTTATTTTTATCTGTACTTTTGATCCATATAATGAGGGAAGACATATTTATACATTTGAGAATCGCTGTAGAGAAGATTCTGAAATCTGTCTTAATGATGATACGCAGAAGATCATACTGAATACGAAGGGCACAATGGATGATATTCCTAAAAGTCTGAAGATGTTTCTTGACTATATAGAGACAGGTGAGATTCAGGATGATTATACAAGGGAAGTTGACGATGCGGTAGTCGAAGCTCAGAATGATGAGAGATGGAGGAAGAGCATCATGACTTATGAACAGTTTCTGAAGGATATGGATATGCTTAAGGCTCAGATAATTGCTGAGGGGGAAGCTGCTAAGGCCAAAGCGGAGGCAGATGCTAAGGCCAAAGCGGAGGCAGAGGTTAAGGCCAAAG
>DOVL01000069.1:1607-5915 GCA_003520105.1 Lachnospiraceae bacterium
CCAAAGTGGAGGCAGAGGTTAAGGCAGAAGTGGCTGAAGATAAGCGTAGAATAGTTGGGCGAATGCTTGATAAAGGGAACATTTCGGACAATGATATATGTTCTTTTGTTGGAATTACTTCGGAAGAATTGGAACAGATAAAGAAGAATCGTCATTAAACTGGATAATATACATCACAAAAGGGGCATGGCTATGTGTAGCGGTGCCCTTTTATTATTGTTGATAATAATGCTACTTGTGTGATAAAATATTATCGGTTTTTTATGAGTTTATGTGAGAACGGACAGGTCGAAAGCAATAAGTCCGTGATCAAAAGGAAGAGAAATATGAGTAAATTTTGTTGTGGAATCACATATAGGGATGATGAGACCAACTGCATAAAGTGCGGAAGGATACTTGAAAATGTGACTGACAGTGCGTTTTTACCGGAAGAGGATGTGGACGCGAGTCCGACGGTAATGATCGATATTACAGATGTAAACAAACTGGCGGGAGTTCATCCGATACGCACCGAATTTGCAGATACGATGCAGGCATATACAGGATTCGGCGGAGCAACGCAGGGAAGTCAGAATAATATGGATCCGGCCGTGCAGCGTGCAGAATATGAAGCAGCTGTGCAGAATACCAATTATATGGATGACTCTGCGTTTGAGCAGGTTGCAGGACAGAGTGTGGCAGATAGTGAAATTTGGCAGCAAGAAACTGCTGCGCAGAATTACGCAGCAGGTAGCCGGGCGCAGTCAACACAGGCTGTACAAACAGGACAGTATCATCAGAACAGCGTAAACACTATGGCTGGAGCTCATGGCAGTTATGACGCCGAGTACAGAGAACTTCCGCAGGCTAATATTCCGGCGGGCAGGCCAGGTGTATTATCGCAGGGCGGAACTACACCTAAAACTGCGGAAAGACCGGGAACATCAAAAGAAAAAAGCAAGCACATTGGGCTTCTGATCACAAGCATCGTGATCCTTTCGATTGCTGTTCTGGGCTTTATTTCCATGATATTCCTTACGTATTCATATACGATGGGAGATAGCGGTAACAAATATAAAGGCGCAGCGAAAAAAGGCTTCGTCGATGAGCTGGTTGAGCCATCTGCCAACTTAAATAATGATATAGGAGGGGATGACTGATGAGTAAGACTAAATGCCTCATGATCATCATAATCTCCGCAATCCTTATCGGTGCGGAAGCGCTTGCCTTTTTTATATTTGTCAAGCCGAGTATGGTGATGGATGATTTTTATAAAGCGGTTGAATCAGGTGATCCTGATAAAATGATGGACGTGTACGATAAGCTTTCGGATGATGACCGCGACGATGCTGTCAAGGCTCTTGAAGATAAGGCAGTCAGCATCACGAATGATTATCTCAAGGCTCCGGGCACGGGAATTTCCTACGATGACTGGAACAAGAAAATGTGGCCGATGGTCAAGATGGCCGGTGAGATCCAGAATGAGTCGGAAAGCCGGGCGACTGAGCTGACTAATATTCTGAACAAGTGCTATTATCATGCGAACGGCGTATTTCTGTGGAAGCAGTTTGATAAAACAGTTGAAGCGAAGAAGGCCAATGATATGAAGAAGGCCGAAGATGCGGCGAATGATTATGGCAGAGCCAGACGATATGAATTTGGCGATAATGGTACTGAGAGAAGCAGGATCCTGGCTTATAAGAACATCGATTACGCGTACAGAGATGAGCTTGATAAGAAGCTTGGGGAGTATCTTGAGGAAAAATACAAGTTATTTGCTGACGGAAAGCTGGACAAGGCATCAATGGACGTCTATATCAGCGTTGCGAAGAATCTCTTCTATGGTGATGCAAAGGACGCATACGATAAGATCAGCGAAGAGTATTCTGCAGTCGGTGACTTTGATACATTTATCAATGAGCAGACAGAGCTTTGCAATAACGGAGAGTATCTGAAGGCGGTTAAAAATATTGACAGCTTCATGAAAGAAAAGAAAGATGAGGAGCTGTTCAAGACCTATGAGGACAGCTTCAAGACACTTCGTAATAAGGCGTACGAGGATGGAAAGAAAGCTTATCCGGATATACTCTATGATCTTTTAAAGGACGGTAAGCCGGACGAGGCGCAGGATATCCTGAAGGAGATTGATGAGGTCTACGGAAAGGATATTGATCTTAAGGCAGTTAAGAGCTTTCTCAAGAATGACTGGAAATCGGCATATTACAGCTTTATGCTGAATTGGGAAGAAAACCTCGATGGCTGTCTGGATACAAATACTGCCGTAGGTGAGTTTAACTACAGTCTGGATATAAATCTGACTTCAAATAAGCCGGACCTTGTGACTCTTAAGGATCTTGACGGTGAGGGCACACCTGAACTGATCCTCCATAACAGCAGGAAAGGTTACAGTTACATACTCACATGTATTGACGGACAGCTTGTTTTCTCGGGATGTCTGAAGGTTATTTCCTACGGAAAGGATACGAGATATATCATCGCCGAGCCTTATTCGGGTTCTGCCGGAGCGGCTGCATTTAAGCGCGAGCTTTGTTCGTTTAATGCAAAAGACGGAAGCATATCTCTGGACAGAGTGATCTACAGAAACCGTGATTATTCATACGTAAATATAGATGGTGTTGAATATACAAAGGACAACGAGTCAGGTAACGGCGGAGTGTCGCCGGCAGAAATGTTTGACAAGACACTGAACGAGATCGAAGATATCGGAAACGGTAATGGTTCCGATCCGGATCCGTCAGGCAGTGTGACCGTTTCGAGATATTTTGAGTATATTTATAATTTCGGAAGCGCGGAGTGATCCAATCTGCATTTATACTGATTGATGATTCTGTGCTTATGGCACCGGTTGTACGGGAAGAAAGAAGAGATAATATGATTGATAATAACGATGAAAAGAAACTTGATCAGGGTAATCCGAATATCAGGCATCTCTACGACAATGTCGATCTCCTGAAGGAGGATGGCAGGTTTTACGTTCTGATGGGCGAGGAGAAGCTGGAGATCAATAAAGAGGAACTGCTTCTCATACTGCATGACCATGAGCTGGTATTTAATGTTGTGATAAATGCCAAGAGAAAGCATGACTTCAACACTTTCATGGATCGCTACAGTCCGATGGAGTACTAAAATGAATCGATTGCCACAGTTCGATGGAGTACCGGACTGAGTGGCGTGATCGATTGGATGAAGTACATTATTTGCAACTGCAAGAGACAGTAGCCGAAAATGCAAGGAGCGATATATTCTATTTGCATGGATAATGTGTTATAGTAATTGAAAACATCCGCAGGAGCAGGATCAAAAGCCGGACGAAGCGGAGGAGTACATAATAAACAATAATATTTATATACAAGCGGAGGATTTTTAAAATGGTTAAACTTTATGACAGCGGAGCGTATCTTCTTAACGGAACCGAACTTATTCCGGATGATGCCGGCGTGGAGCATGCACTTCAGCAGAAGGGCATCAACACTTCCAAGGAAGAAGCTTCTAAAAATACAATGGCTTACGGCATCCTTGAGAAGCACAATACCTCAGGAAATATGGACGGTCTGAAGATCAAGTTCGACAAGATGACATCACATGATATCACATTTGTAGGTATCATCCAGACTGCAAGGGCTTCAGGGCTTAAGGAATTCCCTATTCCGTATGTTCTTACAAACTGTCATAATTCACTTTGTGCGGTTGGCGGAACCATCAATGAGGATGATCATATGTTTGGACTTTCATGTGCTAAGAAATACGGCGGAATCTATGTTCCTCCTCATCAGGCTGTCATTCACCAGTATGCAAGAGAAGAGCTTGCTGAATGCGGTGCAATGATACTTGGTTCAGACAGCCACACCAGATACGGAGCACTCGGAACCATGGCAATCGGTGAAGGCGGTGGAGAGCTTGCAAAGCAGCTTCTCGGCAAGACCTATGATGTGGCACGTCCGGGAGTTGTGGCTGTATATCTTGACGGCGAGCCTGCAAAGGGCGTTGGTCCTCAGGATGTTGCGATCGCTCTTATCGGTGCTACATTTGCAAACGGATATGTTAAAAATAAGGTGATGGAGTTTGTCGGCCCTGGTATATCAAAACTTTCGACAGACTATCGTATCGGTATAGATGTTATGACCACTGAGACAACCTGTCTCTCTTCAATCTGGAGAACAGATGAGGAGACCAGAAAGTGGTTTGATACTCATTACAGACCGGAGGCTTACAAGGAGCTGAATCCGGGAGATGTTGCTTACTATGATGGCGTTATCTACGTTGATCTCTCACAGATCAAGCCGATGATCGCTATGCCATTCCACCCAA
>DOVL01000187.1 GCA_003520105.1 Lachnospiraceae bacterium
ATGTCGTATCTCACAAGCTCACGAACCGTGATATGCTTTAATCCGAGATACTCCCTGAACTGCTGCTGAAGGTCCTTCGCCCTTACAGCATAATCCTGTTTCTTCTCCACATAGATTCTTCTTACGTTACTCATTTTGTCCTCCATATGTAAATTAAATTTGTTATTGTTCTTAATCTTGCAGAGTATACAACAGTATACCTCTTCTGTGTGCCATGATTCAGTAAACCGAATCATGCATACATCACTACGTGATGTATGTGGCATGCAAGCATGCCGCATCATTCACTACGTTCATGATAGCAATATGCTTCGCATATTACTACCTAGTTGAAGGTCATTTATGAAGCTTGCGGATTATCTTGTAAATAACAACGTTTTGGAAAACCATCGGTTTGTCATGTACAAAGAATATAATTCCGCTGGTCGGCGCAAGCACGGTGGAAATAACATTTCCCGTCATAGGGTCGATTATCTCTGCGAGCCTCTGGCCACGCGTAACCTCTTCATTGGTTCCTACATATCTTCTGAAGAAGCCTGCCTCATCGGATCTGATGGAAAGCATCTTCTCTTCATCCATAACGGTTGATATGTAACCGCCCTGGCAGTTGTATTTGATGATACCCATTCTTGAAAGGAATCTGAGAACCGCTGAAACAGCTGTCTCAGCATAGCCTTCATGGATACGCTCGGTTCCTCCGGAATAGATTGAGAAAACCTCGGTTCCGGCCTTCTGCCAGTTATTTGCGAGAGTGATTGCCTCGTAAGGTCTGCCCTCACTCATAAGAACATACGGCATTCCGAAGAGATTTGCAAGGTTTGTTGCTTCACTTTCGAGTGACATCATCCTGATATGAGGTATAAACTGTCCCTGAAGATAGAAGCTTCTGAACTGAATTCCGTAGGAATACTTGCTTGCAACCTCAAGTGTAGCATAGGCTATACGACTTGTTGCAGGTCCGCTCGGATTGCCCGGAAACTGTCTGTTGATATCAGAATCATCTGACAGCCAGTATTTCTTACTTGCATTCATCGCACTGTAATTAAGCGATGGAATGACCATTATCTGCTTGCCGGATACTATATTTCCCTCTTCCTCAAGTCTTGCAAGTTTTTTGGAAAGAAGCGAGCAGATAAAAAGCTGCTGGAACTCATGTCCACGAAGCGCGCCCACTATGCAGGCCGCTTTCTCTCCTCGTCCGTATGTATATCCATAAACCGAATACTCGCCCCTGAAGGCTGTATTCATGGTATAAAGCGTTTCTTTTGTCATTATTATCTCCCCAATAATATGTTGTCACAAGTGATCCCGTTTTGTCATATCATCACTTGATCCGCCAGATTCACCCTGCAGCAGTACGACAATATCATTGTTTCAACACATCTATACTACCGTTGTAATCCAACTGTTTCATCATTTCAGTCCAACTATCCTCGCCAGAAGGGATCCTTCCTCGATTGCAGGATATTCTCTCATACCGGTGATCATTCCCTTGATAGGTGATCTGACAATCTCCTCAACGGAACCGGTTATGACATTTACGACTCTTCCGATCTCATCATTTTCCATAACGATATCATGAACGGAAATATTCGGAATAAAGATGCCGCTGCTCTCTGAATTGATATAAACCATGTCATCGTCATGAACCACGAACGGAGCTCTGATCTCTGCTACTTCGCCCTTCCATATCCCCATATATTTCATAAGGGCAAATATACCATCAACGATCTGGTTGCAGTATTTCTGATCAATCTTAAATGCATAGCTCGATTCGCAAACGCAGCACTTAACGCCTATCTTGTTTAATTCGTAGGCAAGACTTCCCTTCTTAACCTGAGTCGAAGGATGAACCCAGATCATGTCTGTATTCAGATGCTCAACATAAGGCATGATCAACTGTTCAACGTCATCATTCATTCTTATCTGAGGGATCTCGCAGAGATACATATCACTGCCATGGACATCCAGACAAAAATCGGCGCCCTCGATGTCCTTGATTACCTTGTATGCTGCATATTCTCCCATGGCACCTGTCTCCGAGCCCGGAAAGAGCTCATTCATATTTAACTCAGGTCCCGGAATCTCACGAACTCCGGCCTCAAGCCCCATAGGATTAAGCGAAGGATAGATGTCAACAATGCCTGTAAGGCTCTCATAATCATTCTTGATCCTTCTGATGGTTTCATAACATATGTACTGTCCCTGCAGTTCGTCGCCGTAAATACCGGACACTATGCAGAGCCTCTTCGCGCCTCTGGAATAATCCGGTTCAAGGCGGTTCTTCTTAATCTTCAGTGTTTCACCTACCATGAGGTTCACTGATACTACTGTGTCAATCATATTGTAATCCCCTATTATTCATTCAATCGACTCATATTCATATAGTGAGTGCTATTATCAGCTGATATACTATATTGAATCATTAATGTATGATTCATGTATGTTTAATTCTTCGTCAGCAAAAAAAGCATCCTCGGAATTAAATCATCACATGAATCGATCATTAATAGTCAGTTTCTACTGCATCATCTCTCTAGCCGCGGAAATAACCGCATCGGAGATATTGTCGCCGCCGAGCAGTCTTGCAAGCTCCATGACCTTTTCTTCCCCATCAATAGGTCTGATGCCTGTGAATGTTCTGCCGCCTTCCACTGTTTTCTCGATCAGATAACTTCTGTCAGCCTTCGCAGCAATCTGCGGAAGATGCGTGATTGAGATGATCTGATGAGTCTCGGCAAGCCCCTTCATCATTTCTGCAACCTTCTGCGCCGTGATACCGCTGATACCTGTATCAACCTCGTCGAAAATAAGTGTCGGTGTCTCCCAGGTGTCCGCAAGAACCGACTTGATCGCAAGCATAATTCTTGAAAGCTCACCACCGGATGCCACCATATGAAGCGGCTTAGGTGTCTCACCGACATTGGTCGAGATCATAAAGCATATGCTGTCTCTTCCGTC
>DOVL01000188.1 GCA_003520105.1 Lachnospiraceae bacterium
TCCATTGTGTATCCTCCTATCGTATCTATATAACTTTTACAGTTCCCGGTATGAACATTCCTTAAATAAACAAGCCGCGATCAGTCAGGCTCCGATCATACTTATGATATAGTTTGTGTCCCCGTTTGGGAAAAAGGAATTTAGGGAACTGCATACTTATCCACAGTTCCCTAAAATTATACTCTAATTATCTCAATTTGTGAAGAAAATTATATAGATTTTCTTGAGCCCTTTACAGGCGCTTTCTTAGACTTGCCGGCAGCCAGCGCGGTATTCTTATCTTTAGCCATATTCTTCTGAGTATCTTCTATTGTCTGACGTACATTCTTCGCATATTCCTTCGCAAGTTCCGGATCAAGCTGTCTCCTGTACTGTCCGTTCTGATTTTTTCTGACCAGTTTCCGGATACGGTTCGTCGTATATTTTTCAATATCAATACACTTTGGATTGGTAATATCGAAGTTTCCCTTCGTGACCTCCTTGACACCCCTTCTCCTGTTAACGGTGTTTCTTGCTTCTGTCAGAAAACCACTCGTTTCGGTACATTCTTCACTTACAACATTCATCGCCGTAAATACGTATGAATCCGGTGGAACCATTTTTTTCCCAACTCCAGAGGCTTTAAAATACTTATATCCTCCGACCATAATGTCGTGGTTGGCATTGGCAATAACGGTATTCACCTTATCAAAATTAACACCCTCAAGACTCTCAGGAAGATGAGCTATCTTTTTGACACTTTCATATATCTTCTTATATGCGGCATTTCCTTCTTCAGGTTCAATCATATTTTTATAGATTGTCTGCATCTCGCTTATATACTGGCTGTATGAAGCGTCATTGAGCTTACCGTTTGTCAGCTTAGGTTCTGTCAGTCCATAGATCTTCTTGTTCTGATGATCAATCACCTTACCAACACTGTCCGGTGTGACAACCGCTCTTCTGAGATCATTATCGCTCATAGTATCGAGTCCAAGTTCCTCTCGCGCCTGCTTTGCGAAGGCCTCGACCTTCTTCTCGTCAAATGGAACCGCAGGTCTGTGCTTCTTCCAGATATGCGCACCCATTACCTTCGAGAGGTTATCCACAAGCTGCTCCTTGGTTCCGTTAAGAACGCCAACACCTGTATGGGCCTGCATGTATTTATCATATTCATTTTTAGGTGCTGTCTTCGTATATTCGCCGAGCAGTCTCTTGCCCGGATCAACGCGGAGCACGCCGTACTCCGGATCATTATAATCTATGATATGCTCATTCTCGGTACCCGGTACAAGAAAAGTCTTCAGGCTATTCAAAATATTATCAACAGTCGCAACTCTCTGCTTCTCTGTATCTGAACGTGAATGCTTGGCGCCCTCCGGACCCTCAGCCTGGTATTTCTTATATCTGAGATACTCCGTTGCAAGTCTTGCAGTTTCCTTAACCTGGTCGGTATAATCCTCGATACTTTCCTGGTCATTCATATCGATCTTCATCTCGGACAGTGTCTTCAGAGCCTTCTTCAGGTTGCTGAACTGCTTTGAAGATGACATCAAGGCCGGATCCACATCGCAGAGAGCCTTATAAAGGCCCTTGTTATCACTTGTCAGAGTTGCTTTTTCAGCAGGCGTCAGTTTTACCTGTACCCTGTCCTGAAGCCTCTTTGCATAGTAAGAAGCCGTGCTGATTCCCTTCAGTTCCTTAGCTGCCGCACCTACGAAGACGGACATATAACCTAAACAGGTGCTTCTCTCCGTCTCATCGATAGGACCGGCGATGGATCTTGTCCACTGCTCATTTATCATATCGTAATGAGTTTTATATTTCTTTATCTCTTCTTCGCTTTTCTTAAGATTATCTGCCCATTTGGTAAGTTCGCCGAGCCTCGTTTCCTTAGCCTTCTTCTGCTCGTCAGTATCGGCAGGCATGGCATTATATGCCTCCCACGCCTCATCGTACTGCTTCTTTTCCTTAAGGTATGGTTTATTGCGTAGATCATGTTGTTTCTTTATATTGTCCAGAGTTACTTTTCCGGAAGCCATCACTTCAATATCCGCTACAGGCCATCCTGCCTTCAGGAGATCTATCTTTGCTGAAAGGTTGCTGAGGTTAGTTCCAAACGATCTCGGTCCTGTTGTAAACTCGGTATAATCATTCTGAGTTACTTCGGCAAACTCCAGCTTCCTGAAGTCATCTTTAGATATGCTCAGTGCCTTTTCCATCCTCTCCTTCTGCATGATCATCTCATCCAGAAGCTCATCTCTGGTAACACTTCTATCCTTCAGGCAAGCTTCCATCTTTCTGCTGACTCTCATGGCCCCGGCTATGGAATCAAGTATTCCACTCTCTGTAAACTTTGCAAGATTACCAAGGTCATCAGCCTGCACCACTGTTACGCCTACACCGTTCTCCCTAACATCAATAGCAGCTGCTGTCAGATTCATCTTTATCATCAGATTAAAGGCATATTCATACATAGGATCATTCTGAGCCCTCTGAAGCCAGCCATCACCTGCCATATCCTCCGCCATCTGCTGTACGGTATCATAGTAGCCCCTTACAGCCTCGTTCGGGAACTTGATCTTATCAGCCTTTTCCTTCATGATGTCCGCTATCTCGCGGTAAGCATTCTTGAACCTCTTTACAGTGTTATCCCATACAGACGAATAATATTTCGGCGGCATTTCAGATACTCTGCTATTATATATCTCATCAGAAGTGATATCATGATCATCTCCATCCATACTATCCTTAGCCAGCTGGTCGTATTCTTTTCCGAATTCTTTCGCAACAACTTCAGGGGAGCCCTGTCCGACAGCATCAAAGATGCCGGTTTCCTTATAAAGCCTCTCACTTTCCTCCTTTGATATCTGCCCCTTAAGGAGACCAAAAAGAATTATGGCCGCGTATGCATGGCCCTTATCCATATCAAAACAACTATTCTGCTTTTTGTATCTTGGCATAGCTTTTCCCTCCGATTTTTATGATGTATTTACAGGCAGTCTGCCGCCTTTCTTTTGCTCTAACGGCATCATATCACCCTTCGTGCAACAAAAGCGCAACATCGTATTTTATATTATATTTGAAAATATGTTTTATGATTACGATCTGTAAATTATATTACAGTGCTACTTAACCTATAGAATGTCTTCTTGTTCTTACTTCTTCTTTCTCCAATTCCTTTACAGGAGTCTCCTTGGATTTTTTCTTTTGCCAAAGAAGGCTGTGAAAAAGCAGGCTGCGAAGAACATCAAGAACAACGACACAAGCCGCAGATCAAGCGACAGCTTTATACTCTGATTGCGAGACTAACTTTAGTGTTTGTCGTAATATAAATATAGCATGAGCACACATATCTCTCAGCGTGACTAAGATATGTGTGCTCATGCTTTATAATTGCAACAAACATTAATTTATAAATACTCCCGGGCCAGCGCGAGAAGCTGCTCGTGAGTGTTGAGAGACGGCTCGTCCATGACACGCTCGAGAAGGTAGCTGAGGATCTCCCCGATCTTCGGGCCTGCAGGGATGCCAAGCTTCATGATATCGCCGCCGTTTATGGCAAGATCCTTAACACTGAGGCAGTCGCCCTCAGCAATTATTTCTTCATAAAGAGCTTCGATATTTCTGTATATTTCATCCTTCTCTTCCTTGCGGAAGTCGCTCTGTCCGGCCATATCCGCTCTTCTGATGGCAAGATAGTCCGGGAAATTTTCAGCCCCGAGTTTTGACATCATTCGCCTGAGCGAACGTTTTGTCACATCGCCTTTTATGCCGTAATCATGCCAGTAAATAAGACGCGTTACAGCATGAATGGTATCATTGTCCATCTTAAGCCTTCTCATGATTTCTCTGGCCTTATCCGCTCCGAGAACGGCATGCATCTTAAAATGATCTATTCCTCTCTCGTCAGTCGTTCTGCATTCCGGCTTACTGATATCATGAAACAGTGCAGTATACCTCATCATTTTCGTTGCAGGAGTATTTTGCATTACTGCAATGATGTGACGTCCGACATCGTATTTGTGATAAGGATTGTTCTGCGGAACTCCCATCGTCATGTCAAATTCCGGAAGTATAACTCCGGTTATCCCGAGCTCATATGCATCGATCAGCTTCTCCGGATGAGCTGAGGTTATAAGCTTCGTCAGCTCTGCCTCTATCCTTTCGGCACTGACGTCACTGAGAAATTCAGTATGCCTTATTATCGCCTCTTTAGTCCTTCCCTCAATATCAAAACCCAGCTGAGCCGCAAATCTGACTGCGCGCATGATCCTTAACGCATCCTCATCGAATCTCGCATCCGGATCTCCGACCGCTTTGATGACTTTACCTTCTATGTCGGACATCCCTCCGTACAGATCAACAAGCCCAGTCTTATCGCTGTAGGCCATTGCATTTATGGTAAAATCCCTCCTCAGAAGGTCTTCTTTCAGTTCTCTCGTAAAGGAAACCTCCTCAGGATGCCTGTGATCGGTGTATTCTCCGTCAACCCTAAAGGTCGTGACCTCAAATCCCTCGTCGCCCAGAAGGACCGTCACCGTTCCGTGCTTTATCCCGGTATCCACCGTCCTCCTGAATATGGCCTTGACCTCCTCCGGCATGGCAGATGTTGTTATATCCCAGTCACTCGGCTCACGTCCGAGAACAGAGTCGCGCACGCATCCGCCTACGGCATAAGCCTCGTAGCCTGCATTATTCAGTTCTTTTATAATCTTATTTACCGCTGAGGGCATATTTATCTTTAAATCTTTCATAATCACCATCCTGAAAGCATATGATCCACCTGCACAAGATTCCTGGGTTGCATGACCGCACCGGCTGCACAATCTGTCTATATACATACGATTATAACCCAAAACGTCATTTATGTAAAAATTTTTCGTGCTCAACATAAGCTGCAATCAAGGGCTGCAGTAAAAAGGCAGCACAACCCCCCTGTCTCCGGTAAAGTTGGTCGAAAAATCACTTGAATATATATGAAAATCCTTGTATAATGCAGAATGTAAGCGCTTACATTTATTTCAATGTGAAGTTTTACAAGGTGATGCTATTCAAAGAGAAGTTACACAAGGTGATGCTACTCAAAGAAAAATTATACAAGGTGAAGTTATTTAAAGTTATACAAAGTGGAGGTATTTTATGAGTAATGCTATTGTCGGGCAATCGGGCGGACCTACTGCGGTCATCAATTCAAGTCTGGCCGGTGTATTCGAAGCTGCCAAGCAGCGCGGTGCAGACCATGTTTACGGAATGCTTCACGGCGTTCAGGGGTTACTTAGTGAAAGATATATAGATCTTTCGGAGCGGCTGAAATCCGCTCTTGATATAGAGCTTTTGAAGCGTACTCCGTCGAGTTATCTCGGAAGCTGCAGATATAAGCTTCCTGAACTGGATGATGAAAACGGAAAGAATATCTATCAGCAGATATTTGATCTTCTGAAAAAGCTGGACATCGGTTATTTCTTCTACATCGGCGGAAATGACAGCATGGATACGATCTGCAAGCTTGCGGAATACGGCAGGCAGACCGGAAGTGAAATAAGATTTATGGGTGTCCCTAAAACCATTGATAACGATCTTATGATAACGGACCATACTCCGGGCTACGGAAGCGCTGCAAAATACATCGGCGTTGTCATGAAGGAGATCATCAGGGATGCCACCGTTTACGGAACCAAATATGTGACCATAGTTGAGATCATGGGACGAAATGCAGGCTGGCTCACGGCCGCTTCCGCGCTTGCCCGTGAAGAGGATTCAGAGGGCGTTGATATGATAGCTCTTCCTGAGGTCACATTTAATGTAGACAGATTTGTGGAGAAGGTCAGACGGATGCAGGAGGCCAAGCCAAGCGTCGTCATCGCCGTTTCGGAGGGCGTGAAGCTCGAGGACGGCCGGTATGTGTGTGAGCTTGCTGATGACGTTCATGCAGTCGATGCATTCGGACATAAAGCTCTTACCGGAACTGCAAGATACCTTGCAAATGTGATTGCAAAATCCATGGATACAAAAACAAGAAGCATCGAGTTGTCCACGCTCCAGCGCTGCGCAGGGCACGTCAGCTCAAGAACCGATATCACTGAGGCCTATCAGGTTGGCGGTGCGGCAGTAAAGGCTGCTTATGAAGGTGCGACCGGAAAGGTCATCACGCTGAAACGTATCTCAAATGCACCATACCAGTGCACCACGGAAATTCATGACATCAGCGAGGTTGCAAACCTTGAGAAAAAGGTTCCTCTTGAGTGGGTCAACGAAGATCATACCCAGATGAGGCAGGAATTTATAGATTACGCGAAACCGCTGATCCAGGCAGAGCTCACCCCTGTATATGTAAGCGGACTCCCGAGACATATCTATCTGCCTGAGTGATTATAATATGGCTTTCTTTCTGTGCGGTAATTATATAGCTTTGGGGTTGAATGATGATCATACTGCTTTCTGGCCGGCGGAAAATATATTTCGTGATATAAAGTCAAAAAGGAGCCGGATAGCGGCGCGAATCGCGTCATTATCCGGCTCATTCTTTATTTCTGCTTTATTCCTTCTCTAAATTATTAATACGCTCTTCCGAAATAAACCATCTTCTTTGCAGGCTTTCCGCAGTGAACGCATACATCAGAGAAGTTTTCCTGCTCGAATGGCATACATCTTGTAGACGCACCTGTCTCTGCCTTGATAGCCTCCTCGCATTCTGTCTCGCCGCACCACATAGCCTTTATGAAGCCCTGACGGTTCTCGATGATATCCTTAAACTCATCCCAGTTTCTTGCTGTATGGGTGTTGGCATCTCTGTGCGCTCTTGCCTTTTCAAGCATATCCTTCTGGATGGTTTCGAGAAGTTCCGGAATTCTTGTCTCAAGATCCTCAAACTTAACTGTTTTCTTCTCGCCGTTATCTCTTCTTACAAGGATAGCCTGGCCTGCTTCGATATCTCTTGGACCAACCTCAAGACGAAGTGGAATACCTCTCATTTCCTGCTCTGCGAACTTGAAGCCCGGAGACTTATCTGAAGCATCAACCTTAACTCTTGCATAGCTGCTGATAGCACTTCTCAGCTCCTCAGCTTTCTCGAGTACTCCTGCCTTCTTCTGCATGATAGGAACTATCATAACCTGTGTAGGAGCAACCTTTGGAGGAAGAACAAGTCCGTTGTCATCACCATGAACCATGATGATCGCGCCGATAAGTCTTGTTGTTACACCCCATGAGGTCTGGTGAACGTACTGCAGTTTATTTTCCTTATCTGTATACTGAACCTCAAATGCTCTTGCGAAACCATCACCGAAGTTGTGGCTTGTACCTGACTGAAGAGCCTTGCCGTCATGCATAAGTGCCTCGATAGTATATGTCGCAACTGCACCTGCGAATTTCTCTTTCTCGGTCTTCTGACCCTTGATAACAGGAATTGCAAGTACCTGCTCGCAGAAATCAGCATATACATT
>DOVL01000189.1 GCA_003520105.1 Lachnospiraceae bacterium
ACAGAAATATAGCTTATGCCTTTGACGTGAAGGAAGGGCTGATAAAAAGCTACGATGATGCCAACAAACTGGCTGAGGACTTTGATGATAAGATTACCGAGCTGGCCGGACACAGAGTAACAGTATTTTCCAATTGTTTTGATAATAAATACATAGAAGCCAGTGATACTGCAGAAGTACTTCAGATGATGATGACAGTTCTCGGGTTTATAGCCGCGGTTGTGGTTCTGTCATCGATAGTTATGATCAGACACAAGATTACAAATGATATTGAAGAACAGATGGAATCCATCGGAGTACTTGAAGCACTTGGATATAAATCCTTTGAAATATCAATGTCATACGTTTATGAATATCTTATCCTGGGACTTATCGGAAGTGTACTCGGAGCGCTTATAACGGTAGTGACGGATCCTCTTATGACACAGCTGATTCGGGTGTTTGAAGGTCATAATGGCAGCGCGGGCTTTGATATTATGAGTATCATTATCCCGGCTCTGATAATAGTTGCGTTGATTGTACTGATGGCATTCCTGAAGGCCAGGAGTATAAAGAAATACCCGCCGGTTGTTGCTTTCAGAAGAGGAATAAGAACACATCATTTCAGAAAAAACAGACTTCCGCTAGAGAAAGCATCCTCGGGCCTGAATATCAGACTGGGACTTCGTGATCTTTTAAACAACAGAAGGCAGAATATAGGGTTGTTTATATGCATCATTCTCTCGGGACTGACCATAGCATTTGCGGTTATGGTGTCGGATATCTTCAGAGGGGGCGGAGCAGCGTTTAAAACATGTACGGGAATGGAAGATGCTGATTTTATGCTGACCTTTGAGCAGACAGCATCGTCCGAAGAGATAATAGAAGAATTAAGTACTCTGCCTGAAGTCAGAAAAGCATCAGCGACATGGTTCTCCCAGGTTTATCTGATCACTCAGGATAAGGATGGGGAATCAAAGAGTAGGGTTCAGGCAAACTGTTATAAGGATTATAAGGAAACCGAAAATATATTTGTAAGAGAGGGCAGACTTCCCGAATATGATAATGAGATCGCAATCAAGAAGAGTAAGGCAGAGGAACTGGGGCTTGAGATCGGTGACAGTCTGATACTGAGAGGCGACGGAATTGAAAAGACCTATATTATCTCCGGCTATGTAAATATAATAGGCACTAATGTTTTCCTTACTCTTGATGGGCTGAAGAGAATAGATCCGGCAACTGACTTTGCAATAAATGTATTTCTGAAGGATAAGGTGGATGTTGATGATTTCGAGGAGCTTATAAAGTCGAAGTATGAAAGCGGAAGGATAAGTCTTCGTTCAATATCGTCTGTGGATGAACTTCTTGAGGCTAATATTGGTGGTATATCCAGAGTCAGCCAGATATTTGCGATAATAATGCTGATCCTTGTAGCGATCATTGTCTCGGTGATCCTTGGTTTCCTGATCGATTCAACCATCAGAAAGCAGCGAAAACAGCTTGGCATAAAGAAGGCGATGGGATATACATCCAGAGATCTCCGGCTTCAGATGGTATATCGTATCCTTCCGGTTGCCATTCCGGCGATCATTGCGGGGGCGTTTCTCGCGATTCCGGTAACCAATACCTTTATGGCGGCTACGTTTGGTGGCGGAATGGTTCCGAGATTTTTCTGGCTGATACCGGAAGCAATTCTGCTGATCGGATATGTATTTGTATCGGCTTATATTTCGGCAGGCAAGATAAAAAAGGTTTCTGTTACAGAACTCATGACTGAGTAAAAAGGACTCCCGGCATGGCAGAATATGGCATAGATCACAGACTGCAAACTTACCGTAATAACGGTTGACAGACCGAAGAATAATGCGATAATCGTATATGAAGGGTCAGGCGAAGAAGTTTACGGAGTCCAAATAGCGTGATCAAATATGTTTGAATCGCTGAAAGAGGTGAAGAAATGGATTATAAGGTTTTGATGATCGATGATGATGAAGTGATAGCTCAGTCTACTGCAGAGTACTTCAATATGTTCGATGTGAAAACTGCATATGTGACCGGATACGATGAAGCGGTGAAGTTTCTGAAGGAAAATACGGTATCGCTGCTTCTCCTCGATATAAATCTGGGTGACAGATCCGGCTTTCAGCTTTGCAAAAAGGTCAGAGAAAACTATGATATGCCGATCCTTTTTATAAGTGCGAGAACCAGCGATGATGATGTTCTGATCGCACTTAAGATTGGCGGCGATGATTATATCAAGAAGCCTTATACTCTGATGGTTCTTCTGGCCAAGGTTAAAGCTGTCCTTGCGAGGTATGAGAAGGCAAGGGAGGCGGCCCGTATTGCTGCAGAGAGTACCATGAATCGTGTAGGAGCAGTAAATGAGTGTGTTGGCGGTGCCGGAGCAGACGACGGAAGGATAAAGCTTCTGGGTGATATTTCCCTCGATACAAATACTCACAAGCTGATAAAGGGCGCTGAACAGATCAGTCTCAAGGCGATGGAATACAATATGCTCTTATATCTCCTTAAAAACAGGGGACGCGTTGTGACCAAGGATGAGTTTTTCCGGAATGTCTGGGATGATGAATATGTCGGCGAGGGTACTCTTGCGGTGCATATCCGTTTCCTAAGAGAGAAGCTGGAAAAGGATTCGAAGAATCCGGAGATCATAAAAACCGTCTGGGGCGTCGGATATATGATAGAAAAGTAATAGAAGGATAGTTGCCTTATGAAGCAATTTGCCAGGATAATAATAGTTTTTTGTGTGGTATATGTTCTCGGAATTCTTGTATTTGCCCTGATGACAGATAGTTCGGATTCGCTGAAGACAGACACGCTGAAGCTAAATGATATCGTTCAGAAGGTAAGTGAAAACAGAGACTCACTCCAGAATCTTGATAATCTTGATTTTGGAGTGGGTTTTGTTGTCCTGGACAAGGATAATAGAGTTATATATACGAGATTATCTAAGGGTGAAAGCAGCGAGAAGCTGAAGGATGACGCAGCGGGAATGACTGTCGAGAAGGCTATAAAATACAGGTATCCCTACAGGTATCTGGAAGATTCGGAAGGCAGGGTTTCCGGAGTAGTCGTGATGCTTGACAGTGCTGAAAAAAGCTACTCGGTTCTCAGAAGAAGGATTATTGTATTTCTCGGATTGGGAGGGCTTATCATTCTGGCGGCTGCCATCGGCTTAGGTCTCTATATCAGGAAAAATATAATAAAGCCATTTAAGAAGATGGAGGATTTTGCCGGGAAGGTTGCAGAGGGCAAGCTGGATGAGCCGCTTCTTATGGATGAGAATAATATGTTTGGCGTATTTACGGAGAGCTTTGATATCATGAGGGAGGAGCTGGCCGCTTCAAAGGAGAGGGAGCTGGAGCTTCAGAGAAAGGAAAAGGAGCTTGTGGCATCACTCAGTCATGATCTGAAGACCCCGATAACCGGTATCAAGCTTACGACTGAGCTTCTCAAGGCAAAGCTGGATGCGGAGGAGGCAGCAAGAGAGACAGCTAAAGGTGAGGAGAATGCCAATCTGATTGATGGAGAGTTTGTTGGTGAGTCAGCTCAAAAGGGTAATGATGTGACTGCCGGGGAGCATCGAAAGAGTAATTCGGATATAAGCGACAAGCTTGATAATATTTATAAAAAGGCCGATCAGATCGATGTTCTGGTGAGTGATCTGTTTACCTCAACTCTGGATGATCTCGGAGAGTTTAAGGTGACCTGCAGGGACGAGGAATCCAAAGTGCTGAGTGAGATCATAGAGAAGAATGATGACAGGAAGTTTATTTCCGAGGAGGCTGTTCCGAGAGTGCTTATCAATATTGACAGCAAACGAATGAATCAGGTTATCGGAAATATAATAGTGAATTCGTATAAATACGCAGGAACGGCTATCGATGTTTCCTACCAACTGGTTGACAGATATCTTGAGATGAATATAAGAGATCACGGGCCGGGCGTTCCGGAAGCAGAGCTGGAGCTTATCACGAATAAGTTCTATCGTGGTAAAGGCGTAGAGAAATCAGAGAAAGAGGGCAGCGGTCTGGGGCTTTATATCTCCAGAAATCTTATGCAGAAAATGAACGGAGAGCTTATCTGCCGGAATAACGAAGCGGGCGGTCTGGTGATCACACTGATGATACCGCTGAGCTGAGGAGATTATATATTGTTTTTTTATAGAAGGATCAGGGACGAAAATCCCTGATCTTTTATCATGTGTAGACAATGAGCTAAGTGATTGTATGCATATTTACATAAAAAAAGGCTTATAAACGGCAGAAATCCAAAGAAAAGTTAAGAAAAGTAATTGACAACTAACAATGGTGAGTATATACTAACTACGCAAAGTTAGATATTGCTAATGGAAGTTAAAGATATCGAACGTTTATGCGATAAGAAAAGGAGATGATATGATGCCTTTATCAATGGCGGGAATTGGTGAGTCAAATACTATCAAAAAGGTCGGCGGCAAGGAAGAAACAAGGCTTTTCCTTGAGCGTCTTGGTTTTGTTGTCGGTGCACAGGTCAGCGTTGTTTCGGATATTAACGGAAATATGATCGTTAATATCAAGGATTCGCGTGTTGCGATCGGCAAGGAGATGGCTAATAAAATTATGGTGTAAACCGATAGATGGTGAATCTGCAGCGTAATCAGCTGATGATGGATCATGGTAAACATCATGAGGTAATCCGATTTGGATGATCAATGTATCATAATGTGAGCTCGCGACAAGTGGTCGTGGGATCGTAGGAAGGAGTAATAGATGAATCTGAAGGATGTTAAGGTCGG
>DOVL01000197.1 GCA_003520105.1 Lachnospiraceae bacterium
AACCGATGAGTATCATGAGGTGCAGATACAGAAGATATTTAAGAAGCTCTATGATAAGGGCGATATATATAAGGGTGAATATGAGGGACTTTATTGTACTCCATGTGAGTCCTTCTGGACAGAAAGCCAGCTGGTTGACGGTTGCTGCCCTGACTGCGGACGTCCGGTTAAGCCGGCTAAGGAAGAAGCATATTTCTTCAAGATGAGCAAATATGCTGACAGACTTATCCAGTATATTGATGAGCATCCTGAATTTATCCAGCCGGAATCAAGAAAGAACGAGATGGTTAATACCTTCCTCAAGCCGGGACTTCAGGATCTCTGCGTATCACGTACCTCATTCAAGTGGGGTATTCCGGTTGATTTCGATACCAAGCACGTTGTTTACGTATGGATCGACGCTCTTTCAAACTACATCACCGGACTTGGATATGATGCTGACGGCAATCATGATCCGATGTTTGAAAAATATTGGCCTGCAGACCTTCACCTCATCGGTAAGGACATCCTCAGATTCCATACGATCTACTGGCCGATCATGCTGATGGCTCTTGACCTTCCGCTTCCTAAGCAGGTATTTGGTCATCCATGGCTTATCCAGAGCGATGGCAAGATGAGTAAGAGTAAGGGAAATGTTCTCTACGCAGATGACATGGTAGAGCTTTTCGGGGTTGATGCAGTCAGATATTTCGTACTTCACGAGATGCCTTTCGATAATGATGGTGTTATCTCATGGGAGCTTCTGATCGAGAGAGTAAATTCCGATCTTGCAAATACACTCGGAAATCTTGTTCACAGAACGGTTTCAATGGTAAATAAATATTTCGGTGGAGTTGTTTCGGACGGTGGAATTTCAATCGATCCTGATGATGAATATAAGAAGTTCATCCTTAACACAAGACTTAAAGTCAACGATGCTATGGATAAGCTCCGTGTAGCAGATGCTCTTACCGAGATCTGGAATCTCTTCAAGAGATGCAACAAATATATTGATGAGACGATGCCTTGGGCACTTGCCAAGGAAGGCGATATGGAGGACAGACTTAAGACTGTACTCTACAACCTTGTTGAAGGAATTACGATCGGAGCATCACTCCTTTCATCATTTATGCCGGAGACATCTGAGAAGATATTTGCTCAGCTTAACACCGAGCCTAGAAAGGTTACAGAGCTTGGAAACTTTGGCCTCTATCCAAACGGAAGAAAGGTTACCGAGAATCCTGTGATGCTCTTCGCAAGAATTGATGCAGAGAAGAAGCTTGCTGAGATAGAGGAGAAATTCCCTGCAAAGCAGCCTGAGCCTGAGAAGCCTAAGAAGAAGGAAGTAGTTGAGGAGAAGACAGAGATTCCTTCTGTTGAGGCAGCTATTAAGGATCAGATCACACTTGATGAATTCGACAAGATGCAGCTTCAGATCGGTGAGGTTATAAAGTGTGAGGAGGTTCCGGGATCTAAGAAGCTTATCTGCTCACAGGTTCAGGTGGCCGGAAGAACACTTCAGATAGTTTCGGGTATCAAGAAATTCTACTCACCTGAGGATATGGTAGGAAAGAAGGTTGTTGTAATAACTAACCTTAAACCGGCAAAGCTTGCAGGCGTTCTTTCCGAAGGAATGCTTCTCTGTGCTGAGGATTTCAATGGTAATCTGGCACTTCTCACAGCTGAGAAGGATATGCCGGCAGGAGCAATGATCAGTTAACCTGTTTTTATTACAGAAGAGTTCATACATACATGCAGGTTGCTGGAAAATACTACAATGCATGTATGTATGATTAGATAATACAAATAATGGGAGGTTAAAATGAG
Source organism: Lachnospiraceae bacterium (assembly GCA_003520105.1). Taxonomy (GTDB): domain Bacteria; phylum Bacillota; class Clostridia; order Lachnospirales; family Lachnospiraceae; genus Eubacterium_Q. The sequence continues at coordinate 1,807 of DOVL01000197.1, forward strand.
TACAGATAATAAAAATGTTACGGTAGACTTTGACGATATCGATAATATTTTTGACGATAAGGGATCAAAAAATGTACAGAAGGCTGCCCTTAAGGCAGATGATGTAGCTGCTAAGGTTGTTGATGCGGCAGCACTTACCGGTGAGGAAGGTACTACGGTTCTTTCCGGAGATATGAATGATATGCTTACCGGTGAAGAGGGAACCACTGTTCTTTCTAATGAAGAGATGGGGCTTGACCTTAATACACCTAACGAATTTGTTCCACAGGGCGGTTTTCAGCCTGTAAGCGGACCTATTCCTACGGCACCGCAGGGTGGATTCCAGCCACAGAACGGTCCGATACCAAATGCTGCACCACAGCAGAATAATCCGGTTCCACCTGTAGCACCGCAGGGTGGATTCCGGCCACAGAACGGTCCGATACCAAATGCTGCACCACAGCAGAATAATCCAGTTCCACCTGTAGCACCGCAGGGCGGATTCCAGCCACAGAATGGCCCGATACCAAATGCGCCACAGCAGAATAAGCCGGTACCACCGGTTCCACCACAGGGCGGATTCAAACCACAGAATGGTCCGATACCACAGCAGATTCCGAATTTCCAGCCGAGACCGGCGGGAGTGGAACCAAATAAAAATGCTGCATCTGCGCAGGGAATGCCACAGGCACCGAATATGCAGACACCAAACGGCGCACCACAGGCACCGAATATGCAGACACCAAACGGCGCACCACAGGCTCCAAATATGCAGGCTCCAAATGGTATGCCAGCTGTAAAACCGGGAGTACTCGCAGGTCCTGCACCAAATATGCCACAGATGAACGGACCTATGCCGGGAGCTATTCCTCCGGATGGAATGTCTAAGAAGGCTAAGAAGGTAAAGACTCCGAAGGACAAGAGCCAGAATAGTGGCGGAGGAAAGGGAATGAAAGTCTTCGGACTCGTTTCAATGTTCATTGCCATTGCAGGAATAATTGCTGCAGGCGTTCTGCTTGCACTGAACCTTTTCTTCTCAGATTATGCCAAGAACTATAAGGATTCTGCTAAGAAGGGCATTCAGTCTGAGATTAGTGTGATCACATCAGACGGATCTGATCAGGATGATGAGGATGACGTTGATGATGATTCGGATGAAACTGATGATGCTGATGACGATTCAGCTGATGAAGAGTAGGAAAGGGGGACTGTGAAATGAATAAATCAAAAAAATGGCTTGTAATTGGTATAATTTCGCTGGTTCTCTTTGCTGCAACCGCAGTTTGTTCGTTCTTCTTCATTCTTCCTATGATGCAGAAAAATGAGTATTTTGACTACATCAAGAAGGGTGACGTGGCTCTGGCCGGCGATGCTCAGGATGTAATGGATAAGCTTTCTGACAGTGATAAGAAATCCGCAGTTGAAATGACAGAGGATCTTATTGTCAAGGAAACAAACAACTACCTCAGTGGTAAGAAGAGCTATGATCAGCTGAAGAATCTTCTTGTTACTGTTGAAAATATCAAGGAATGCTGGGGAATGACAGCTGACTGCTTTACAGCAGCAAACAAGGTTGAGCTTGAGAAGATTTATGATGAGCTTATCGCTACAACCAAGGGTTCGGTGGAATATGAAACCAAGAAGCAGGAATTCAAAGAAGTTTTAGAGATTACTTATAGAAATACAGATCCTGAATCGGGAGAAGAGACCATCAATTATCTCTCATATTTTGATGAGAATACTCAGCATTCATATGTTGAAACTATACTTAATTCTCTTGAGGCTAAACTTAAGGAAACATACGATGGTTATGTAACAGGAACTGTTTCTGCTGAACAGCTTTCTGCTGAGGCAGACATCATGATTGATGCAGTATACAGTGACTACTATTACAGTGGTTTCGCAAATGATGTAAAAGAAGAGCTTGCTGTTATTACCGCAATCGAGGAGAGCATCACCAAGATCAATTCCGATCTGGATCAGAAGCTTTACAACGAAGCAATCAATGATTGCAAGAGCTGTACATCAGAATACGGAACAAGCACATATTTTGCACCTTACAAGACCAAGATCGATGAACTTCAGAACAAGGCTCTTGAGGATGGTCGAGTTTATTACAAAGCTAAGTTCGATGAACTTGTAGCTGCAAAGGATAAGGACGGTGCTCAGGCACTTTATGATCAGATCAAGGATAACTTCGGTACAGAATTCAATATCGAAGAGATCATCGGCGGCATGAAGCCTGAGTGGGCTGATGCATACATCAAGCTTATTCAGAATTTTGATGGCCTTATTAAGGGTTGTATGGATTCCGAGACATCTATGTCACAGGCTATAAAGATTAACAGCTCTCTTTATGATAAGGATAAGCCTACTGTTTATCTCATCGCTGATCTTGACGGAAACAAGACACCTGAGATCATTATCATGGGTGATATGCTCAGTTATATCTTCAGCTATTCAAACGGTCAGGTTGTTTATGTAGCAACAACAGGTTTCCTTGGAGCAACAACAACTCCGGGTACATATGTAACAGCATATCGTGATAGCGGAACAGATGCTGCAGGAAACAATTATGGTATAGAGGACTATGCCGAGTTTACTTACGCTGACGGTAAGGTTACGGTTGTTAGTTATGCATATGGTTATGCTGATTCAACAGGCAAGTCTGAGTTTGAAGTAAATGGACAGGCTGCCGATAAGGATACTTTTGTTTCAGTAGGCCAGGGTATTATAGATAAAGCTGCAAACGATTTCCAAGTTACAGGCAGACTTGATGAGGATTATGAAGCAGTTATTAGTAATTATAAAGAATAATATAGTTTCATTTATACTTCTCACGGCTGGGGCGGTTATTGCCGCCTTCAGCCTTGAGGAGTTTTTAGTGCCAAATAATATCTTCGACGGAGGCGTAACCGGTATCAGTATGATCATCGGCAATTCTTCGAAGATTCCTCTGGCGGTACTCATTGCCACTATAAATATCCCTTTTCTTTTCGTTGCACTTAAAAAACTTGGTAAGAAATTTATACTCCGTGCGGCCTATGCCATGATACTCTTTGCTGTAATGACAAGAGTTTTCGATGGCTTCCGTGATGCAACGGAGGATCTTCTTCTTGCGACTGTTTTCGGAGGAGTCATTCTCGGAGTGGGAGTCGGGCTTGTTCTTCGTGCGGGCGGATGTCTGGACGGAACCGAGATAGTCGGTATCATGGTAAACCGCAAGACCAATATTTCCGTCGGAAATATCGTTCTTGCGATTAATATTGTCATCTATATTGTTGCGGGTGCAATGTTTGGGATTGACAGAGGCATGTATTCCATGCTGATGTATTTTATCACCTCGAAGGTTATCGATATCGTTGAGATCGGCTGGGAGCAGGCGAAGGCGATAATGATAATCACTGACGATGGTGAGACGATAGCTGAAGGACTTCATGAAAACTTCGGACGTACGGTTACGTTTATAAGAGGCGAGGGCCTGATCAGCGGAACGGAAAAGGACATACTCTACTGCGTTGTTACCAGAGCAGAGATATTTGAAATAAGAAAATTCATTAATTCACTGGATGTAAATGCTTTCAC